>CAZQQE010000001.1:0-24103 GCA_964595325.1 uncultured Thermoplasmatales archaeon
GAACTTTTTCATCCCCCAATAAGCGAAGATTAACTAATAAATTTAACGGAAAGCCGCCAGCCCCGTAATTTCCAAAAGTTTTATTACATGCATGTTCATCATTCTCCAATGGATGAATGGAAGTCCTTCCCTCTTGAAAGCGATACGGAGCGTATAAGGAAAATAGTTGAGAAGCACTTTCAGGTATATGAAACAAAGGAAGGAGAAAACGCATTCTATATCCACATGCCGCAGGATAATACGTTAGAAGAAAGATTCGAAAATTTAAGGCTTGAATTTAAAGGCATGGGCTTCATTCCTTTTTTACAGCATGAAGGAGGAGAGTACCTTCTTTATGTTATGAAAAAACCTAATATAAATACACGTCCGGACTGGTTGAATATCGTACTTTTTATCACCACCGTAATAACAACCATGCTCTCCGGCTCCCTGCTCTTTCTCACAAAGTGGAGCATGGACGGAATGCTGGCACCTCAAAACCTACTCAAAGGTCTTGTTTTTTTCTCCGTTCCGTTGATGGCGATACTGGGCATACATGAACTCGGGCATTACTTTGTTTCCAAAAAACATAACGTGGCAGCTTCACTCCCATTCTTCATTCCCATACCGCCCAATCCCGTCCTCCCCCTCGGGACTCTGGGGGCCGTGATTTCGATGAGAGAACCGATTCCCGATAGAAAGTCGTTAATCGACATAGGGATTGCAGGCCCCATTGCGGGTTTCCTCGTTTCCATACCTGTGCTCCTCGTCGGTCTGTTCCTCATGCAGCAAAATCCGGTTTTTATCGACTCGAGCCAGACAATGCAAATCAATCCCCCTCTTCTGTTTACGGCGCTGAGTTGGTTGTTCACTTTCCCTTCGGTTCCCGCCGGCGAAGCAATCGTCATACACCCGACGGCGTTTGCGGGCTGGGTGGGTCTGCTTGTCACCGCCATAAATTTGTTGCCCGCAGGCCAGCTCGACGGGGGGCATATCGCAAGGGGCGCATTGAGGGAGAAGCACAAATATGCAAGTTATGCAGCCATCGGTTTGCTGCTATTGTCGTCCTTCTTCGGAAGCGGATGGCTGTTCATGGCACTCTTCATAATATTCTTCATAGGAGCAGGTCATCCGCCGGCGTTGAACGAATTCGTGCCCCTTGATGCAAAAAGGAAGGCGCTTGTACTGATTGCCATTATCATCTTTATCTTGAGTTTCACACCGGTGCCTATATCCGGATCGGGGTAGATATTCGTGTGGCATACCTTTTCGCCATACCTCCTGCAGCAACCAGCAACCTTGGGCAAGCGGGCGATTAAGTTAAAAATTTCGTGGTACAATCAAAATGAGGCTTTCTTTGGCTCCGGTAGATAGAAAATATCATATATAAAAAGAGCTTATAGCCACGATGATAGAAGAAGGAAGTATGGTACTCCCCGGAGATGTGATTGCCACATCGGAAGAATTGTTTCCGGGATACGGCACGAAGGATATTGGTGGAAATATAGTTGGCACCATGATTGGAAATTTTTTTATCAACAAAAGGCGGACGTCGGCAGAGATAAAGCCGCTGACCAGCGTTCCGGTTGTACTGAAGGACGGAGATACGGTGATATGCGAGGTGAGGCGGGTTACCGATAAGATGGTGCTTATGAACGTTCTCCACATAGCAGGTACGAACAGAGCGATGGTGGGGGATAAAGATGCGGCAATCCGGGTTTCGGACATTGCAAATGAATATGTAACGAGTGCAAAGGACAAATATAAGATAGGAGATATTGTGAGAGCAAAAGTCACGCAGGCGCAGCCGGCCCTCAGGGTAAGTACCGCCGGCGACAGCCTTGGCTCCATAAAATCGTTCTGTACCCAGTGCAGGGCTCCGCTTGTGAAGAAAGGTTCCGTTCTCGAATGCCCGCGCTGCGGAAGAACCGAGAAGAGAAAAATTGCATCCGATTACGGGACGGGCAATATCGACAGAAAAGGAGACATGGACAGGAGGTAAAAAACATGGAAATAATGTTTATAAAGAACACGAAAAAGGAGATAGAATTTGAGATAATAGGGGATAAGACAATACTCAACCCGCTGAAACAAAAATTGCTTAAAAACAAAGATGTGGCATATGCCGGATGGAATGTAGAACACCCTCTATTGTCAAACCCGAGGTTCTCCGTAAGGGTGAAGAAAGGCGATGCAAAGGAAATACTGAAACAGGCTATAGGGGACATAAAAAAAGACATAGAGGATGTCAAAGGGCAATTAGAGGCATAAACTCATGTATGCAGGACCGCCTTCCCCTGGAAAGGAAGAAAAGGATATGGGAATGGAGGTTTTTTTTACCCGGGCGGCGGGAGTGGGGGGGCATATAAAGGCTGAGCCCGAGGATTTTATTGTTGAAGAAGTATCCATCCTCCCGCCGCCCGGGAATGGAAAATATACCATTGCAAGAATTGAAACAAGGGGCTGGGAGACGAATGCACTTCTTAAAAAAATGTCGTCAAGGCTGAGAATACCTGTTTCCCGTATAGGATTTGCAGGCATGAAAGATAAAAGAGCGGTGACAAGACAAATCATGTCTTTTCCCTGTGAAATAAAGGATATATCGGACATAAAACTGCCGGGCGTCAGCATAGATGTGCTGTACAAATCCCGCCATCAGGTTTTCAGGGGGAATTTGAAGGGCAACAGATTTAACATATTGATTAGGGACATAGAGGGAAAAAAAGAAACGGTGGGAGAAATATGCAGGGAAATAGAGCAAGCAGGGGGTTTCCCCAATTTCTTTGGCGTGCAGCGGTTCGGGGTGATACGCCCGATAACACATCTCGTGGGAAAGTACATCGTTCAAGGAGACATGGAAAAAGCAGTCATGACATATGTTGCCAATCCGATGAAAGGCGAGAGCGAAGATGCGTATAAAGCAAGAAAATTTCTTGAAGAAACGCATGATTTTTCCGCTGCACTGGATATGTACCCCGAAAAACTTGCATTTGAGCGCCAGATGATATCATACCTTTCCAAAAAAGAGGGGGACTGGAAAGGTGCGTTGAAAGAATTACCCAGAAACCTTTCGGTCATGTTCATCCATGCATACCAATCCTATCTATTCAACAGAATGTTATCCATGAGGTTGAAGCAGGGAATTCCCATAAACGGGGTTGTGGAAGGGGATATTATTATAGATTTCAAGAATGGTGAGGTGCAGAGCAGGAACGGCATGAAGGTAAATAGAAACAATATTGACAAAATAAACAGGCAGGTTGAAAAAGGCAACTGCTTTCCCTCCGGCGCCATCATAGGATATGATACGGAAATCGCAGACGGCGTCATGGGCGAAATCGAGCGGAAGATAATGGAAGAGGAGGGAGTAGAACCTGAAAAATTTGCGATCAGCGAGTTACCTTCGCTCTCATCTCAGGGAATGAGGAGAATACTCCTTTCTCCAGTAAAGAGGATAGAATGGGAAATGGATGAAACAGACCTCCGACTCTCTTTTTTCCTGCCGAAGGGATGCTACGCCACCTGCCTGCTGAGGGAATTTATGAAAGCGGATGTGCAAAGTTATTAAATGCCGGAATGTATTACCTGCGGTGATTCTATGGGAGAAATGGAAAAGAGTATAGTGGAATTTCAGGACGCCATGAAGGCATTGTCAAGGAATAACAGGGAGAGTATGAGGAGTTTTCAGGACTTCATGAAGTACGTACTGGAGCCGGGTGCCCTCGATACGAAAACTAAGGAACTTATTGCGCTCGGAACTGCCATTACTGCAAGATGCAAGTACTGTATCGCACTTCACGTAAAGACTGCGCTGGAGGCGGGCGCTACAAGGGATGAAATACTGGAAGCAGCGACGGTATCGATACTCATGGGCGGAGGACCTGCACTTACCCACGTTGCAGAGGTAAAAAAAGCTCTGGACGAGTTTGAGTAAGTCTGGCAGACAATTCATAAAGGTTTAAAAACAGGCAGCGTTTTTATCGAATATGGAAAGGGTGCAGATTGCAATGATGCTGCTGAATTCAATAGTTCTGGTTATGGCAGCGATTTCATTCTATTATTTTACCCGCCTTATGAGGCTGGTAAAAGTGAGGAGAGGGGTAATACTTGCAGTCAGCGGTGTTTTTCTGATAATGGGTTATGTATTCTTTATCATACCATGGATAACCATCGGGGAGAATGTGGCCGTGATAGAGAGTGCTTCATATGTACTAATATCGGTAGCTCTTTCCATACTTCTGTACGGGGTTAGCAGGATATACATAGACTGGAGGGAAGCAATAAAATGATGGCCGTCGAAGTCCTTTCTTTTGTGAACCTCATACTTTCCATCATAATTCTGGCTCTTATATTCGGGGTATATCTGGCATACAGAAGAACCTATTTGCTATGGTTTCTTATGGCATTCTCCATCGTTCCTTTTCTATTCGCATACAGTTTGGTATGGCACCCCACCAGCCAGATGAAGATGGGAATTGTCGTGTATCCAATTTCAGTAATTGTTATTGAAATCGGAATACTGCTGGCTCAGAAGAACTTGATGATATCGATAAAATCAGGGGTGGGCAAGGAATACAAGATGCTTTTGAGAGATGATGTCGCCATTCTGCGGTCATATGAACAGATGGCAAATTTTTTTATCGGCAAAATAGTGCCTCTTATAGGTACCAGCAGCATAAAAGAGGTGCTGGAAGGATGCATAAATAAGCATCCGATATTGGCAGGCAGTTACATAGGGGTTGACGAACGTTTGAACACGAAGGCCATGGAAGAAATTGTCGGCAAGACAAAGGTTGAAGATGTATCCCTTGCTTTTTACGACCTTTTGTCCGGGCTGGTAGAACTTTACTCCGCCTTTGTTTCGTGGGAAAAAGCGGTTGATGAATTGAGATTAAGCATAGGAAAAATAATGGAAAACAACGCCCTGATTTTTGAGTGGATTGCTCCGGTGATACTGTTCAGAACAGTACTGGAGCCCGTGCTGAGAAAATGCAGACCTGACGGCATAAGAGAGATTGCGATACTTGCAAATAGAAGCAACAGCGGTATGAAAATAAGCAGGGAAGGAAAAATCGATATATCCGAACTGTACAAGCAGTACCCCGAAAAAGATAGAGTGGGCTTTATCATACGGAAGTTTTTGGATGCGCTATACAAAATGCGCCCCATATTGCAACAGAGCATGGGCAAAGACAGCATGAATTCTATGATAACTGCAAACTTCAGGAAAATGCCTACGGACATAAAGGAAAGGCTGTACGGCGAGGGGCTTGTGGAGAAGTTGCCGGCAGGGGTGCTCGAGGAGGAGAAAGTAACCCTCATGGGACGGGAAATGCTGATTGAAGAACTGGTGGAAAGAAGAAGAAAACTGGAGAAAGCATACCGAGAGCTTGCGGAAGCAGAGCTCGGAAAAATGAAGGCAACCTTTCTCGATGTTGTCGCCCACGAATTAAGAACGCCCCTGACATCCATAAAGACGTATGTAGAGTTGCTCAGGAAGGAAAAGCTCGGCAGACTTACCAAAGTCCAGAAAGAAAAACTTGATATAATGGCGAAGAACGTTGACAAACTCACAAATTTAATAAATGACATGCTGCAGATTCCGTCCATAGACATCAAAGAACTTGAATTGAGAAAAGAGAAATTCCCGGCAAAGGAGGTTGTCGATGAAGTTCTGGATGACTGCGAGGAACTCCTGCAGGAAAAAGAGCACTCCGTAACGGTCAGAGTACCTGCCACGCTCTCTCTTCAGGGGGATAAAAATTTATTGGGGAAAGCCATTAAGAACATACTTGTGAATGCTATCAGATATACCCCCGCCAAAGGAAGCATAAAAATTTCTGCAAAAGCAGACGGCGAAAAAGTTCATATGAAGATAGCAGATAGCGGCGCAGGGATATCCGAAGACGAAATCGGCAGGATATTCGATCCGTTCTATACAGGAGACAACAAGAACGGCGGAATGGGACTCGGTCTGTCGATAGTAAAAAATATAGTGGAAAGCCACGGCGGCAAGGTATGGGCTGAAAGCAGGGTTGGAAAAGGCTCTACTTTCCACCTTCTGCTGCCCGGAGGAAGAAAATGACGGAAAAAATAATGTTCGTTGATGATGACCCATCCATACTGGATGCTGCAAAAACTGCCATCGAATCGTATGGATATGAGGTAATAACCGCAAAATCAGGAATGGAGTGCCTTGAGAAACTGGAAGATGCCGATTTAGTATTTCTTGATATAAAGATGCCGGGTATGGATGGGATAGAGGTATTGAAAAAGATAAAGAAAAAAAATGCTTCGCTTCCCGTAATCATGATAACCGCTTATGCTACCGTGGATACCGCCATAGAAGCCATGAAGCACGGGGCATTTGATTACATCAGAAAGCCATTTGCCGTTGACGAACTGGAGGGCAGCATACTGGCCGCCCTTGAAGAAATAAAATTCGACAAACTTAAAAAATTAAATTTTGAGGAGGGGGATTATCTCAAAAAATTCGGGAAGTTGGTAAAGAACAGGAAAGGTATCTGCATAACAAAAGATTTTGGCAAATTTGAAGGAATTGAAAATGTTTACCCCATAAGCCTTGCGGAGGAGTGGAATCCGAAGAGCATAGAGGACATAAAGAAAGAGGTGTCATCGGTATCTGGGAATGACATGGTAATTCTAATGGCAGATATAGATTATCTGCTCGAATCAAATTCCGTTAGCAAGGTGAGAAATTTTCTGAAGTGGCTGTACAAGTTATCTTCTGCCAACAGGGGCACATTGATTTTTTCCACGGACTTTAGAAATGTTGATAAAGAGAAGGCAGATGAAATAAGAGAACTGATAGCTGACATCCGCCTCGGTCTTTTTTCGGAATCAATATCTAATTATTTGAGAAGGAAGGTCATACAGATACTGGCTGACGGAGAAAAATACAGCTTTACCAAAATAGCTCAGATGCTCAATATAAAAGACAATCCCAAGTTGAGTTTCCATCTCAAAAAGCTGAAAGACGATGGAGTTATAGAACAGGACGAAGACAAGAGATACTTCTTATCAAAGGTTGGGAAGGGAATTGCCGATGTTCTCGAAAGCATAAAAGAACGCAGAGTTGAAAGCAGGTAAATGCAAATTCGCTTATAAAAAGCCCCTTTTGCCCAGTTCTTCTGTTATAACATCAACAGCTTTTTCGACATCCTCTTTCTTTTTTGCACCGGTGCAAACTATCTTGCCCGAGCCAAAAAACAGAAATACCACCTTGGGCTCATCGAGGCGATATACCATGCCCGGAAATATCTCCGGCTCGTATTCTATGTTCTCCAGTCCAAGGGCAAGAGACAGCTCGAGCAGATTAAGTTTGACATGCAAGTCCACAGAAGCAACAATATTCTGTATATTGACTTCCGGCTTTATAACATCAAATCCCAACTCCTTCATCTTCGGGTAGAGTTTTCCGACGGCAGTTTCTATGTCCTTTATGTTCTTTGCTCCCGTGCATATCACCCTTCCGCTTTTGAAAAGGAGAAATGCAACCTTCGGTTTGTCTATATGGTATACAAGTCCGGGGAACTGCTCGGGATTGTACTTCGTATTCTCTAGGGAATTCATTATTTTGTCCAAATCCAATTCTTTTGCTATCACGGTCGATGCGACCATATTCTGTAGCTTTATATCTGCCATTTTCTCACTCTACGCAACATTATATGCATAAATGCACAATAAACTTTTTGCTTACTCCGCCTTTCTGAATTTATACCCATACTGGATGGCGCCGCTGCTGCCGTCTTCCTCTATCCTCCGGAAGCACGCTTCGACTTTCATGCCTATATGTATCTCATCCAGGTCGCAGTCAACTATCTGCCCCATCAGAGAGCACCCTTCGTCCATCTTTATCAAAGCAATGGCATACGGCTCTTCCCCTTCAAAGGACGGAGGGGGGGTGTAGATTATCGTATATGTTTCCACCGTTCCTGTGCCTTTAAGTTTGTATTCCTCCATTTTTCCTATGGATTTCCTTCTGCATACGGGGCATATTGCCTTCGGCGGAAAATAAACCCTTCCACATGAGCCGCATTTGCTTCCTACGAGATTGTATCTCTGGGGTATTTCCCTCCAGTATCTTGCAACTCCCATTTATATCGCCTCCATTATATGGACAACGGCAGTACCTCCAGACCCGCCCACGTTATGGGCAAGCCCTATCTCCGCCTTCTCAATCTGTCTTTTGCCTGCCTTTCCTCTGAGCTGGAGGATAAGCTCGTGTACCTGTGCTATGCCTGTTGCGCCCACTGGATGCCCTTTCGATTTCAGTCCTCCAGATGTGTTTATCGGCTTTTCACCGTTCAGTTCCGTAAGCCCTTCGTCCATGGCTTTTCCTCCCTCTCCCTTCTTCACAAATCCCAGATCTTCGATAGCCATGATTTCCGCACTGGTGAAGCAGTCGTGCACCTCGGCAAAATCTATGTCCGACGGTCCGAGTCCTGCCTGTTTGTATGCTCTTGATGCAGCCTCTATTGTAGCGGGCAAAGCATCAAGGCGGCTTCTATTGGCGAGGGAAATGCTGTCCGATGCCTGTGCAGATGCCAGAATCTTTATCGGCTCGTCGGTATATTCCTTTGCCTTGTCCAGAGATGTGATTATAATCGAAGCAGCCCCGTCGGTTATCGGACTGCAGTCAAGAAGGTGAAGTGGGTCTGCGACCATTGTGGAATTCAGTACATCTTCGACGGTTATCTCGCGCTGGTACTGTGCCTTCGGATTCATCGAACCGTTATGATGGTTTTTGACGGCAACTTTTGCCAGCTGCTCAGATGTCGTGCCGTATTTGTGCATATGGTATCTTGCCATCAATGCGTACAGCCCGGGGAATGTGGCACCGAAAAAAGCCTCCCATTCCCTGTCGGCAGCCGATGCCAGTATGTTTGTCGCTTCCTTTCCGACCACATCTGTCATCTTTTCCGCCCCGCCGACAACAACCGTATCGTACATTCCCGATGCGACTGCGAGATATCCTGAATGGAGTGCAAGCCCCCCGGAGGCACATGCCGCTTCAACTCTCGTGGAGGGGATATGAAGTTCACTCAGCCCGGAAACTTCTGCTGCAAGAGAGGCAAGGTGTTCCTGCCCCACGAAACTGCCTGCAGACATCCCCCCGATGTACATGGCATCTATGTCTTTGCCGTCCACTCCTGCATCTGAAATTGCAGATATGCCTGCTTCTGCCACCAAATCGGCAAGCGATTTTTCCCAGAGCTCGCCGAATTTCGTTACTCCACTGCCTATCACGGCAACTTCTCTCATTTAAATTCACCTCTGTATTTCATATACAAGGCATAATCAAGATACACCTTGTTGCTTTCAATCATTTTTCTTATATTGTTCCTCGGATAGTCTTTTATCCTGTCGGTGACAGTTATGTCGAAAGAGTCGGAGCCGGCCCCGGAACCGTAAGACGTTGCGATTATTCTGTCACCCGGCTGTGCCGCGTCAAGTATTGCGGACAATCCCAATGGTGTTGCACCGGAATACGTATTCCCTATAATCGGGGAGAGAAGCCCTTCCTTCGTCTGCTCTTTCGAGAATCCCATCTTTTTTGCAGCCCTCACGGGGAATTTTCCGTTCGGCTGATGGAACACCGCATAGTCATAATCAGACGGTTTTGTCCCCATCTTCTCCATCATTTTCTCGGTAGCACTGATGACATGGCGGAAATATGCGGGCTCTCCAGTAAACCGTTCGCCGTGACCGGGATACGGCTCCCTTTCCCTCCTCCAGAAATCCGGCGTATCAGTGGTATATGACACGGTGTCGTTTATCTCTGCGATAAGATTATCCCTCCCTATAATGTAAGCTGCACCTCCGGCAGATGCCGAATATTCCAGGGCGTCGCCCGGCGCCGCCTGCGAGACATCGGCACCGATAGCCAGCCCGTATTTTACCATGCCAGAGAGTACAAGACCCATGCAGGTCTGGATGGCTGCCGTTCCCGCCTTGCATGCAAACTCATAATCGGCAGCAGTCATGTCAGGAGTTGCCCCTATGGCCTCGCCGACAATAGTTGCTGTGGGTTTTACGGCATACGGGTGTGACTCCGAGCCGACATAAACAGCGCCTATATCCTTCGGATTTACTTTTGATGATTTGATTGCACGGCGTGCTGCTTCAACAGATATTGTGGCAGTGTCCTCATCAATAGAGGGTACAGATTTTTCATAAACACCCAGGCCGGCGGACATGCTTTTCCCGTCCTTTCCCCATACTCTTGCTATCTCGTCCGCCTTTATTCTGTACCTTGGGACATATGCCCCATAGCCAACAATTCCAGCTTTTTCCATATATTCGCCTCGCTCACCACATTGTATTTTGATATTTAAACATGACGGACAACATTTGAAGGGGAACCGAAGTAGAACGTATGCCGCTGTCCAAACCAAAACGAAAAGATTGTTCCATCATGGAGATACAAATTCGTACAGCTTTTCTATCTCTGGATTTATCTTTCCCCATCGTATCGTTGAAAAAATGACATCGACCATCTCCGGCTTCTCCAGAAGGGTTTTTTCATAGCCTTTTCTTATGTTGTCGTAATATTTTCTTGCAGTTGTCCAGTCCTTGGCTGCGAAAATCACCACCCAGTCATAAGTGCCGTTTATGTAGTAAGCATCTATCAGCCGCACGGCAAGCTTCCCCGGGACATCCTGTTTGTGTCGTTCTATCTGCTCTTTTACCTGTTCTTTCGTCAGGGGCTTCATCTTCATGAGCACCATAAACAGTTTCCATCCCATCCTTTCTTCATCTACCACGGCGGTGTAGCCCCATATTGTTTTGTTTTCCTCCATTCTCTTTATTTCCCTCCAGACTCTCTGTCTGTATGTCCCACACTTCTCAGCTATTCTCTGCACACCCTGCCGGGCATCTATGAGAAGCTCGTCCAGTATTTTGCTGCTTTTGAACAGAGTTGTGTTACGTTTATTCATTTTTTCACCATATTTTTGTATATTTGTTATAATAATATGGAACAAACATATTTATATGTTACCAAATATTCCGGCATGATAAAAATGTGTAAAGAATATGTTGGGGAGTTCGGGAGAGTGGAAGTGGACATAGAAGAGTACGACCCTGAAACGCAGAAGAAATTCTTCGAAACATTGAGAAATTTGGGTATAAACTTTTTCTATGAAAATTACTGAACTGCTTGACCCAAAAAAAATAGCGATAATCGGTGCCTCGTCAGATGAGAGAAGGCCGGGCAATATAATTCTCAGAAATTTGAAGGACTTTTACAAAATTTACCCTGTAAATCCTAGCAGAGAGGAAATTGAGGGTTTGAAATGTTACAAAAGCATTGACGACATAGACGATGAAATCGACTGGGCGATAATATCACTTCCTGCAGAAAAAAGCAAGAGCGCTTTGAAAGGCTGTGTTGACAAAGGAGTGAAACTTGCCATAATTATTGCAGGGGGTTTCAGCGAATCCGGAAGAAATGACTACGAAGAAGAGCTGAAAGAGATAGCAGGCGGCAGATGCAGGGTCATAGGGCCCAATACCGTCGGTGTCACCATACCCGGCAAGAAGTTGAATACGGTATTCATCCCCGGCATTAAGTTTATCGAGGGAAATATAGCATTCTTGGCCCAGAGCGGTTCTATCGGGGTGGTATTGATGGAGGAGATGGCAAAGGAAAAGCTGGGGATATCCCTTTTCGTGGGGCTGGGAAACAGGATGGATGTAGACGAGAACGAGTTCCTGGATTTCCTTGAAACAGATGATAGAACGGAGATAATATCCCTGTATCTGGAATCTTTTTCAAATGCCGAAAAATTTTTTAGAAAATGCAGAGAGATATCTGCCAGAAAGCCCGTAATATTGCTGAAAGCAGGGAACAGCAAAAAATCCAACAGAGCCATTATATCTCATACGGGGAAAATTTCAGACATATCACCCAGATTGATGAAAGGCGTAATGGCGCAAAATGGAATTGTCGAAGCACATGATCTGGAGGAGCTCGTAGATTTTTCCAAAGTCTTATCCAGATATAAGAAAGCAGGCGGGGGGAAAATCGCCATCATAACATCAGCCGGCGGGCTGGGGGTCATTGCAACAGATTACATATCCCAGTACGGTGAACTGAAACTGGCGAAGTTTGATAGCTCAACCGTTGATAAGCTATCAAGGGTTTTGCCTCCCTTCGCTTCGTGCAATAACCCTGTCGATTTGACTGCAGACGTTACAAATGAGGAGTACGGTAATGCAATTGAAATAGTTAGGGATTGCAACAATGTGGACATGATACTGTGCCTTCTTCAATTTCATCCGCCCATGGTGGACGGCAATTTGCTAGAAATTGCCAAGGAGTTATCAAACGAAACAGATAAGCCTATATTTTACTGTATAACGGGCATGGATGAGAAGGAGATAAAAGATGCCGGTAGGGATATGTTGATATACCCCGACATAAGACGGGCGGTGGATGCAATGAACGCTCTTGCATTCAGAAGCAGATGGCTGAAAAAGGAAAAACGCATGAAACTGAAAAATTCGGAGGCTACTTCAGGAAATCTGGATGATTTGCTCCGGGAATACGGAGTCAAAATTCCCGGCCATTGCATAATAGAAAAGGAGAAAGATTTGGAGAGAGCGAATCTGAACTTCCCCGTTGCATGCAAGGTATATTCAAATGACATATATCACAAAACAGACTGCGGAGGGGTATATCTGGGCATAAAGAACAAAGATGAATTAAGAAGCGCCTTTTTGAAGTTGAAAGAAAAATTTAACGGAAAAATAGAAGTTCAGGAAATGGTGGATGGATTTGAGTTCATCGTAGGGACAATGCATCATAACGAACTTGGGGATATAATAATGTGCGGCGCAGGGGGCACGATGACGGAACTTTACATGGATGTTTCATTCAGGATGCTCCCGTTGGAACGGAGTGATGCAGAAGAGATGATCCACGAGTTAAAAATAGCACCCGTATTTGACGGATACAGACATATAAGAATAAATAAAAATATGCTCGTCGAAGCGATTATGGCGGTATCGGATATATCTTCAGAATACGGAATGAAATTCGAGATAAATCCACTTATAGTAAATGATGAAGGTGCGTTTGCCATCGACATAAAGTCGTCTGATAAAAGCAGGGAAGAAGTTCTGCTGGCATACTGATATGTAAACTTTTTAATATCATGCTCTGATGGTGATTGGATGTGTCTGGAAGAATTGAAGGGGAGGTATCCTAAAAAGTTCATCACAAATGTTGAAAGGATTTTTGACAATATTCACGGGGGGAACAAAATATTCATAGGAACGGGATGCGGCAAGCCGTCGTATCTTGTCGAAAAGCTCATAGCATATACTGAAAAGCACCCGAAGGCATTTGCAGACACGGAAGTGTTGCACGTATGGACACTTGGAGTTGCACCGTATGTGGAGCAAAAATTCCAGATGAATTTCCGTCACAACGCTTTCTTCATAGGGGATAACACGAGAGATGCCGTAAACAATGGTATTGCCGATTACACCCCCATATTTCTTTCAGAGGTGCCTCAGCTTTTCCGCAGAAAGATAGTGCCGGTCGACGTTGCCATGGTGCAACTCTCGTATCCCGATAGACACGGTTACATGAGCTATGGAATAAGTGTCGATATCGTGAAATCGGCGGTTGAAAATGCAGACATCGTAATAGCCCAGATAAACAAAAACATGCCCCGTGTTCTGGGAGACAGCTTTATCCACATAAGTGACGTGGATTTTATTGTCCAGCATGACGAAGAAGTTCTTGAGTACAGAACCGATGTTGCGGATGAACAGGCAAAAGCCATAGGAAAGAACATCGCCCGGCTGGTGGAGGACGGCTCTACTATTCAGGTCGGATACGGAAATATACCCGATGCAGTGGTCTCCAGTTTGAGAAATAAGAAAAACTTGGGGGTTCATACAGAGCTTCTTACGGACGGCATTATAGGGCTAATAAAGGACGGCATTGTAGACAACTCCAAGAAATCAATCCACAGAGGGAAAACAGTTGCCTCGTTCTGCATGGGCAGCAGAGATACGTATCGATTCATAGACAACAACCCCGAATTCGAATTTCACCCGATAGAGTATACGAACAATCCGATGGTGATAGCAAAAAACAATAAAATGACGGCGATAAATACCGCTCTCGAAATAGATTTGACGGGGCAGGTGACGGCGGAATCGCTCGGCCACGAATTTTACAGCGGAATAGGCGGACAGGCAGATTTCATGAGGGGTTCAGCTCTCTCGGAGGGCGGGAAAAGCATAATAGCTCTGCCCTCCACGGCAAAAAATGGGACGGTGTCGAGAATCGTGCCTTTTCTGAAGGAAGGGGCAGGTGTTACCCTCACAAGGGGCGACGCCCGGTATGTTGTCACAGAATACGGAACAGCATACCTTCACGGGAAAAATATAAGGGAGAGGGCCATGGCCTTGATAAGCATAGCACACCCGAAGTTCAGGGAGAAACTTCTGGAAGAGGCAAAAAAATACAACCTCGTTTACAAAGACCAGATGATAATAGAGGGAGAGGGTGGGATATACCCGGTCAATCTGGAAAAATACATACGGCTCAAAGACGGGACAAAGATTTTACTCCGCCCCATCAAACCATCGGACGAGGATTTGTTGAAAGATATGTTCTATAAACTTTCCGATGAAACCGTATACAAGAGATTTATGGGCGTGAAAAAATATATGCCGAGAAAACAGCTTCATGAACTTGCCAATGTGGACTACTCGAAAAATATGGCGATAGTGGCAATTCTCGGCGAAGGCGATAAGGAGGAGATGATCGGCGTGGGTAGGTACGGGCTGGATGAAAATACAAACAGTGCGGAGGTGGCATTTGTCGTAAGGGATGACTGGCAGAGAAAGGGGATAGGAACAGAACTGCTGAAGTATCTTACCATAATTGCCAAAAAGAGGGGACTTTACGGATTTACTGCAGATGTTTTTGCGGACAATAAACCCATGCTCTCACTGTTCAAAAAAATGGACTACATGCTGGAGAAGGAGCTTAAGGACGGGATATATCACCTGAGGATGCACTTCAGCTAGCTTCCTTGAGTTTCATTTCGAGTTCGTGTATCTTATCTCTTATCTTGTGGTATTTCTCAGAGTGCTTTTTCTCCAGTCTGGCGTATTTCTTTTCCGACATTTCGTTTTTTTGCTCTTTGAGAGCTTCCATGCTCCTATGCAGAGATGCACGTATCTGATTCAAATCTTCTATCTTGTCAATTATTTTTTTCCTCTCTTTCTCGTCCATGCTTATCTGAAATCACAGAATAAGTTAAAAACCTTTGGAATCTGGTGATAAGTTTTCAGGGGAAAACTGTTATGGTTTTGTTGATGGTACTTTTGCAGCCTTCACAAGCTTTTTGAGAAGTGCTAAAGTTGGGGCTTTCTTACAGTATTAGAACAAGGTTTATATATGCGATGTTATTTAGATGAATCATATCAAGCAGGGCTTGGTTGTAAGGTGATAGCATGAGTATTATACTGGTTGTTGAGGATGAGGAGCCTATACAGGAACTTATAAAAGAATATCTTTCTCCACTTAATGTTGAGATTTATCAGGCGCTGAGCGGGGAGGAGGGCGTGACACTTTATAGGGAGCTGCTGGATAAAAAAAGAAGACCGGATATCGTCGTTATGGATTTGAAACTGCCGGGGATAGACGGAGTCGAGACAACAAAAAGAATCATGGCCATGGACCCAAAAGCCAATATATACGGATTTACAGCTTACTTTGGTACGGAATGGTCGAAGGAGTTGAAAGATGCAGGTGCAAAAGGAGTCATAGCCCGGCCCGTAGGATTCGAAGGATTCAGAGAAATCGTGAAGAGAATATTGAGTGGGAAAGAAGTTTAGTCAAAATGGAGTTAAGTCTGCATCACACAAAAAGAAAAGTTAAAAAGGCAGATGTATATTCAAAAGGGTGAAAAAATGAAAGTAATGGAGAATGACCTAAGGGGCAAAAGAGTCATGAGCGATGAGGGCATGTATCTCGGCACACTCAGAAATATCACCGTTAACGAGAAAACGGGAAATCTGGAGAACTTGCTGGTGGAGCCATCCGACAAAATAGACCCGCGCCTTTACCAACAGGACGAAGACGGATATCTGATGTTTCCCTTCGAGTCGGTAAAATCCGTGAGAGATGTGGTGGTAGTCGGAGAAGAATAGTCTTACATGGATGAATTTTTTGAGCCTGCGGGGGTGGCGGTGGTCGGGGCCTCCTCCCGTCCGGGTAAAATAGGGTATGAAATACTGAAAAATGTTATCAACTCATGCAAGGAGGTCTATCCGGTAAATCCTAGTGCTCGGCAAATTCTCGGGAAAAAGTGTTATCCATCTGTAAGTGCCATAGACGGCAGAGTTGAACTTGCGATTGTTGCTATCCCTTCCGAAAAAATCCTGGAGGTTGTGGAGGACTGCGGAAAAAAGGGAGTCAAGGCAATGGTCATCATCTCCGGCGGATTCAAAGAGGTGGGAAATGAAAATCTTGAAAGGGAGATGGTCGAAGCCGCAAAATCTCACGGAATCAGAATAATAGGGCCCAATTGCATAGGAATTTACAATGCCAAGAACGGATTCAATACATTCTTTCAGAAGAACATGGAACTCCCGTCTCACGGAAATGTGGCGGTACTCACGCAGTCCGGAACAATAGGTATAGCCCTCCTCGAAAAATTTGCGGGCTTGACGGGCGTATCGAAATTCGTATCCTACGGCAATAAGTCCGATGTGGATGAAATCGACATGCTCAATTATCTGGAAAAAGATGATGATACGGATGTTATAGCATTGTACATGGAAAGCGTGAGCAACGGGCGGAAATTCTTTGAAGGACTGCCCGGCAAACCTGTAGTAATACTGAAATCCGGAAGGACACGCCTCGGAGAGAGGGCGGCTGCGTCCCACACAGGGGCAATGGCGACAAACTATTCCATATTCAAGGGAGCTGCCCGTCAGCACGGGGCGATACTTGCAGACAACTTCGAGGAGTTTTACGATATAACAAGGATAATGGCTATGCAGCCCCTGCCGGGCGGCGGCGGGGTGGGGATGGTGACCAACGGTGCCGGCCCGTGCGTGATTGCCGCCGACCACATAAACGAATCGAGGAGCCTGAGCCTTCCTGAAGTTAAAGCGGAAAAATTTTCAAAGTTGCCGTCATTTGCAATAAAGGCCAACCCTCTTGATTTGACGGGAAGTGCAACGGCCGGGCATTTTCTGGAGGGCATAAAGGCGATGGAGAAAGACAGCAGCATAGACATAATCATGCCATTCTTTGTTTTTCAGGATGCACCTCTTATCGATTCTTTGGAGGAACTTCATGACGGTCTGAGGGAGATGACGGAGACGGCAAAAAGGAGCGGGAAACCATTAAAACCCATAATAGCCCTCGGAATGGGCGGAAAAATTGTGGAGGAACAGAAAGTGAAAATGGCGGAATACGGCATACCCCTGCTGGAAGAACCCTCCAGAGCCATAAGCTCGCTTGATAAAATAACGGGATATTCAACGAGGCATGCAGGAGATGCTTCGACTGCGTACAAGCAAAAGGTGAAAAAGTGAGAGTGGCGGTTCTTGACAAAGACAAATGCTACCCGAAAAAATGCGCCCAGGAGTGCATACATTACTGCCCCAGGGTGAGAAGCGGCGACGAGACCATAGTCATGGACGAGAAGACAGGCAAGCCCGTCATATCGGAGAAGCTGTGCGTGGGATGCGGCATATGCGTCCACAAATGTCCGTTTAAGGCGATACACATAGAAAATCTGGCGGACGAACTGGAAAAGGATATGATACACCGGTTCGGAGAGAATGCCTTCCGCCTCTTCCGCCTCCCTGTGCCCAAGAAGGGAAAGGTTGTCGGCATACTCGGGCAGAACGGCATAGGCAAAACAACCGCCATAAAAATTCTCTCCGGGAAGCTGAAGCCGAATCTGGGGAACTGGCAGTCGCCGCCCGAAGATGTGCTGGACTACTGGAAAGGCACGGAAATGTACGACTACATGAGCGAGCTTTTTTCCGGCAACATAAAGGTTGCGTTCAAATCGCAGTACGTGGACGACCTCGCCCTGATTGATGACATTGTCGGCAACTTTGTCGGCGGGGCTGAGATAAAAAAATTCGGGCTGGAGGAACTGGCAGACAGAAAAATGGGCGAGATATCGGGCGGCGATTTGCAGAAGGTGGCAATTTCGGCGGCAATGGCAGAAGATGCGGACATATACTTCTTTGACGAGCCGTCTTCGTATCTTGACATAAACTACCGGGTGGAGACGGCAAGGGCGATAAGAAATCTTGCTGAGAAAAAGATGGTTGTGGTGGTGGAGCATGACCTTGCAGTCCTTGATTTTCTTGCGGACAGCATGCATTTGATATACGGGAAAAGAGGAGTGTACGGCATAGTGACCCGGCCGAAATCGGTCCGTCACGGAATAAATCTCTATTTATCGGGCTATTTAAGGGAAGAGAATGTGAGATTCGGAGAGGAGATAAAGTTCGAGGTTCATCCTCCGAGGCAGCAGAAATCATTGGCCAGTTTGCTGACGTTCAACAAATTGAAGAAGGTTTTTGACAACTTCACCCTTGAAACAGAAGGAGGAGAGATACACGAGGGGGAGGTAATCGGAGTTGTCGGGCCGAATGCAATAGGAAAAACCACTTTTGTAAAGATGCTTGCAGGAGTTACTGAACCCACCGAAGGGGAAATTGACTCGGCGGTGAAAGTGAGCTACAAGCCCCAGTATGTCAGGCCTGTGGCAGGCACCGTGAGAGACATATTCATGAGCAGTTCCTCCTTGAACCCTTTTTACGAAAAGGAAATCGTGCAGCCTCTGGGTGTGGATGCTTACTACGACAAAAAACTCAAAGAGCTTTCGGGAGGGGAACTTCAGACAGTCGCAATAGCTCTCTGTCTTTCAAGAGAAGCTGACATATACCTCATCGACGAGCCCTCTGCTTATCTCGATTCTTCGCAGAGAATGAGCGTGGCAAAGGTCATAACGAGGGTGATGGAAAACGAAGGTGTCGCCGCCCTTGTGGTGGACCATGACGTCTATTTCATAGACCTTGTGAGCCAGTCGCTTATGGTATTCACCGGAAAGCCCGGTGTGGAAGGCAGAGGAATGGGGCCTTTCGACCTCCGCACGGGAATGAACATTTTTTTGAAAGAGCTCGGCGTTACATTCAGAAGAGACGAGGAAAGCAACCGCCCCAGAGTGAACAAACCCGGCTCACGCCTTGACCGCGAGCAGAGGGCTGCCGGGGAATATTATTACGAGCCGGTATGAAACCGCAAAATTTTATGGCATTTATATAATCGGCATTCCCATTCCGAACGTATATATTTCGCCGGCCTGTATTCATATATCAGTCTTGCCGTATCCCTAGCCGCATGTGGAGTATCCGCAGTTCTTGCACACGCTGCAGCCCTCCTCGTAGACCATGGGGCTGCCGCATTCCGGGCAGACACGCACGGGCCCTACGGGGGCTTTCACGCTCCCCATATCCAGCTTTTTGATTTCTGCTCTGGGCTCGAAGTTGTCGAGTTTGGGTGTTTCCGGAGGCTTCCTCCCTTTTATATGCTCCTCAAGGGCTTTCGCAACAGCATCGGGGCATGAGAGTATGGGGCCTCCACGGGTAAGAAGCGGCGAGGGACATCTTATCGCCTTGAGCTGCTTGACTATTTCCTCCGTCTTCACGCCGGAACGCAGGCATAACGAGATGAGCCTTCCTATTGCCTCAAGCTGTGCATCTGCACATCCTCCTGCCTTGCCCAGCCGTGCAAATACCTCGAACAAGCCGTCCTCGTCCTCGTTCATCGTGACGTACAGATTGCCACATCCCGTGCTTATCTTCCTCGTCACGCCGCGGACGACCGTGGGGCGGGGCTTCGGCTTTTTGACAGCCTTTTTCTCTTCCCCAGTTGTCAGAACCTGATCTTCCCTGCTTCCGTATCTGTAGACTGTCACGCCCTTGCATCCGAGTTTGTAGGCGAGCAGGTAAACCTTGCGCACGTCCTCCTTCGTCGCCTCCTCCCTGAAATTAACGGTCTTGGATGTCGCGTTGTCTGTGAATTCCTGAAATGCCGCCTGCATCTTTATGTGCCACTCCGGAGTTATGTCGAGAGCAGTGGAAAATATTCTCTGCACATCCTCCGGTACCTCATCCAGTCCCTTCACCGAACCTTGATTGCCGGCGATTTTCTTCATAAGTTCTTCGCTGTAGAATCCCCTTTCCTTTGCTATTTTTTCGAAGTACGGATTTATGTCAACAAGGCGGTCGCCCTTATCGAGTATGTTCCTTATGAACGTGACGGCAAACAGGGGCTCTATGCCCGATGAGCAGCCGGATATTATGGAAATGCTCCCCGTGGGGGCTATGGTCGTAACCGTTGCGTTCCTCATCGCCTCGTATTTGCCTTCCCACACGCTTCCTTTAAAATTAGGGAACGAACCGCGCTGCTTGCCGAGTTCTACGGATTCCTTCCTCCCTTCCTCCTGTATGAACGACATCACCTTTCTTGCAATCTCAAGGGCTTCATCGCTGTCGTACGGCACGCCCATCTGGATAAGCATGTCCGCAAATCCCATCACACCGAGCCCTATTTTTCTGTTTCCTCTGGTCATATCGGCTATGATTTTTAACGGATATTTGTTCATATCAATGACATTATCAAGAAAATGAACGGATTGACGGGTTACCTCCCCCAGTCTGTCAAAATCGATTTTTCCGTCTTTCACCATGTGTGACAGATTTATGGAACCGAGATTGCAGGACTCATACGGCAAAAGAGGCTGCTCGCCGCAGGGGTTCGTGGACTCTATCTCCCCCACATTCGGCGTCGGGTTGCTCTCGTTTATTTTATCAAGGAAAACTATGCCGGGCTCGCCGTTCTTCCATGCCATCTCGACTATTTTGTTGAATACCGCTTCGGCATCCATCTCCTTCACAGGCTTCCCCGTACGGGGGCTTATAATGGAATACTTTCCCTTATTTTCAACTGCCTTCATGAAAACATCGGTAGCGGCGACCGAGATGTTGAAATTGGTAAGCTCTTTCTGGTCCGCCTTTGCCGTTATGAACTCCATTATGTCCGGATGGTCGACCCTCAGTATGCCCATGTTTGCCCCCCTCCTCCGCCCCCCCTGCTTTATGACATCGGTGGATGCATTGAAAACCTTCATGAAAGAAATGGGACCGGAAGCGACGCCGCCCGTGGAGTGGACTATATCTCCTTTGGGGCGTATGCGGGAAAAAGAAAAGCCCGTCCCGCCGCCCGACTGGTGGATAAGAGCCGTATTTTTTATCGACTCAAAGATTCCCTCCATGGAATCCTCTATCGGGAGGACGAAGCAGGCGGAAAGTTGCTGTATCGATGTGCCGGCATTCATAAGTGTGGGTGAATTCGGTACGAAATCAAGCTTGGACATAAGTTTGTAAAACTCTTCCTCCGTTTTCTTTACATCCCCCCCGTAATTTTTATCTGCCTCCGCAATATTTTTTGCAACCCGCCTGAACATCTCTTCAGGTGTTTCTATGATTTTCCCCTCTCTGTCCTTCAACAGATACCTCTTTTCAAGAACCTTTATGGCATTTTTTGTGAGCATCTCAGCCTATAATGGCTCTTACTTTTTAACGCTTATGCCAGACGCTCCGGGCAGATGTCTCTCCTTGAACAACTGAGGCACTTTCCCTTGCGCTCATGATTCCTGTGGGCTTCGCCTCTCTCAAGGTCTTCTATCAATTTTTCCCTTAAGTTTATCACGGCATCCTTCAGATTTTCATCGTAATCTATGAAATATTTCTTCTTGTCATATTCCAGAATGCCGTACTCAACTTCTCCGAATGCTTCTTCAACAAGCATACAATATGCAATGAGCTGCACAATATGTGAAAATAACGGACCTTTCGGTGTTCTTCCTGTCTTTTTTTCCACGGGTATATAATGTCCCTCTTTTTCGATTATATAGTCCGGTCTTCCCCGTATCCCATATTTTCGGGATTCCAGCATGGGGCTTTCCCCTTTTATCCCCACATAGGCAATACTGTCATCTGGAGCCATATATTTCATTTTCCTTACAAGAAGTTCCTCTGATATATGCAGGGAATGGTAAAAAAGGATGTTTGCTGCAATTATCCACATCAATGCTAATATTTCAAGAAACTTGCTTGCCCCTTCACTTGACGGTAAGAAAGACATTATCACGACGATGGAAATAATAATAGCACCCATGGATGACAAAAGTATGATTTTCTCATACCTCTGCTTCAAAAGAGATACTGAAATCCTCTCGGATTTATACAAAAAAAATGTGGAGTTGAGAAGCCACAACAGCGAAAATGCAACAAATATGTAGTTATTTTCCTTCCCGACAGTGCCCGGCAGTAATACAAGCCCTACCATCGCAGCCAGAGATGCTGCAACAGCCAGTGCCATTATAAAACCGCTATAATATCTCTTTTTTTCCTCCTGCCCTATTATATTGTCGAGTTCCCTCCCCTCTTCCTCGTGCGACCGCACTCCCTCAACGGAATCAACCTTTTTTTCCTGCTTGCTCAGCCACCATGAGAGAGGACAGTAGGCATATTTCTCGAGATCGCCAGCAGAAATCACTTTATCCATTCTGATACAGTATAATGGAACGATGTATAAAATTTTCTTAAATTTTTAGCATAGCATCTGGTAATCATAACGGAAGGGAATACCACGTACCTCCTATCATGACGGAGAAGACGATATCGCCGATGAAATCCATATTACCGGAAAGTTGGAAATTCGGAGGCCATATGACCCATTCCGCCCTGAAATTATCCGCCTTGATAAAACTTGCCCCTATTAGAAGGCCTACGTTGTCGTCAAGCGTGAAATTCAGCGAGAAGGAGTTAAGCCAGTTTCCATTTGTATCAAGAGTTACATACCCCTCCTGATCTATATCCCACGAAATAAAAAGATAATCCGTCTTCAATTGTGATGTTACTTCGGCCCTCATAGAACCCATTATCCAGTAGAAATTCACTTTCGGTCCTTCTTTCTCCGCATTCAATTTTATATATCCTCCCTGATCCATACCCCATGAGAAGTTTGCACTGTTCGTTATGTTTGAAATGGAAAAATATACGGTAGGATTATCTATGTCATTGCATATCATGAAGGACGTCGATGACGAACTCACATTAATATTTATGTATCCGCCGTAGATTCTGTTATCCCATCCGGCCGTAATGTGTTTCGGAAGATATTTGAGCTGCATGTTCCCGATCAGCCCGATTCTGCCCATACTGACGGTGAGGGTGACGTTGAACTCATTACTGCTGTCATAGTTTATCACACCTCGCTCCCCGGATGCACCGAATATATTATAAGAAATGGAAAATGCCATCTCCCTCGGAATTTTATCTATTGCAAGAGAAATATCCATACCATTTCCGTTTGTTTCTCCGGAATACGCAATTGTCAATGCCGTATCCTCCTCCGCCGTGCGTGAAATATCCACGCTTAGTTTCTGAAGGGACATATCGGGAGTGAATTTTATGGAAGACGAAATAGCGGGCTGGCAGCTTATCACCACCTTATGATCAAAGGTGTTGCCTCCGTAACTTCCGCTGTAACGTGCCAAGATGTCCACATCATTTGCCCCGCCGTCAAATGTCGGAGTACTCCGAAGCACGAAGTCAGGATTCCTGTCGTACATCAAATAAGGATAGACAGTGAGTGTTACTTCTTCGTTCCGGGGAATTTCCTTTCCTTCCGGGGATGAATAACCCAGCTGGAATTCATGTGTGCCGTAATCGTAATTTTCCAGTGAGAGATGAAAATCCAGATAAATTTTGAAATCCTTGTTATTAAGCTCGTTGCCGAGACGCTCCACATCAAAGACCACTGACAAAGCGAGTACATATCCAAAATCCTCATGGGATACGGAAGGCAATATGTAAAACCTCACTTTAACATCCTTTCCATTTTGTCCGGTGTCAGGATTATTGTCAACGTCAAGAGAGGATAATAAGCCGTACAGCACGGAAGTATTTTTCTCCACTCCGTCGCATTCCGTGTGAATATGAGCCTGTACCATCTTTGGCATCACTATCG
>CAZQQE010000001.1:24203-34787 GCA_964595325.1 uncultured Thermoplasmatales archaeon
TCAGAATCTTGGGAATAATTCGAGTAGTTCACTACACCGAAGATTGATGCAACCAGAATAAATCCCGCAAAAAAAGCCGCAAACTTTTTCATACCAAATTATAAGTTTTGTTATATTTATAATTTTGTATGGCCGAGTTTTTTCATGATTTTTTTCACTACCTCATCAGGCAAAATATGGGTCGTATCTATAACTGCATCATATATTGACACATCATCCAAATCGATTCCATAAAAATTTTTGTACCTTGTCTTCTCACTGTTTTCCCGCTCCGTCATCTGTGCTTTCACATCCTCTAATTTGCCGCCTTCCCGCTCCGCCACCCGCCTCACCCTCTCGCCTTCCTCGCATTCGAGCCATATCTTGAAAGAAGGGATGTTGTTTCGGTGCGCAATCCAGCCTGCCAGCCTTCCCTCAAGGATGACGTTTCCGAGCATCAGGATCACCTCCTGTTTTTTATCAAGGGCATTGTCAACCTCGGGATGGCCCTCGCAGTAAGCACCGAATTCGGCGAGCGTCATACCGTGTTCGTTCGCCAGCTCACGGAACATATCGCCGGCATAAACATACGGCAAACCAAGTTTTTCTTTCAGAATTTTTGCGACGGTGGTTGTCCCGCTTCCGGGCAGACCGCCTATGGTGATGGTGTCATTCATCTGTCTTCGCCCGCCGTTCCGACCAAGAGATATATTTGAATAGATATTGTATGACCTGTGTCAGGGGGATGGACAGCAGCATGTATAGCAAAATCCAGTTGGCGAACAGTACCGACTTGTCGAACAAGCCCACATGCATTGCCCACGGAACATCGAAGTAATAGTGGGTCGTACTCCCCAAAAAGTCCCATATCCATGTAAAAACCGGGATAAATATGAGAAGCGTTACGGGCATTATTTTCATCTGCTTTGAAGACGCTGTCGTCTGCTTCTTCATGATTGTGGGCTGAAGTTTCTCCAGCTTTTTTATCATATATTTGTTATTTTCAAGGCGTGCCTTTCTGTACTCCTTCTGAAACTTAGACATGATTTCCTGATTCTTTGCCATCTCAATCCAGTCTGTCGTGAAATGACGTACAAGTGTGGAAATGATAATCACTACGGAGCCGGCAAGAAAAATTGTGAGAACAGGGTAATGATAGTTAAATCCCAACAACGGAAAGAATACCGCTCCGACAATGCTGCCCGTCAATGACCGGAGATTTGGGTCAAAGAGGATGAACATGGAGAACATTAACACCACGAAGAATAGTAACGATGACTCTTGTTTTTGCGCTGCCATTATAACACCTTTATTATATCCTCCGCCGCCTTCTCGACCATACCTTCATTGTTTTTCACTATTTTAACTGTTGCGCCTGTCAGCACCGCATAACTCACTGCAGCAATGCGATTCATAAGCTGATGTTCCGCTATTTCCTCGATGCCTTCGGCATCTCTCTCTCGTATTCCGTTGTCCTTTGACCTTCTTCCCTCGATTTCCTCGGGTTCTGCCTCTAGAAGTATTATGAGGTTAGGATTGAGTTTCTTCAGTATGTCGTGCGGAAATCCCAGAAGGTAACCCCCTGGAGTTTTTATCGTGCAGTGAGTATCTATGACGACATCACCCATGTGGCTCACTTTCTCGGCGGTCAACTCCTGCAGGCGGCGTTGCTCGTCAACAGGAAGTTTGCGCATCTCGTCTCTGTTGCGTATGCCCATCCCTTTTGCTATCTCGAGCATAACCGTCCCGTAGGTGATGAAGTTTATGTCCTTGCTTTCCATCACTTTTTCCATGACCGTGGTTTTTCCTGACCCGGGCACACCTGCAAGTATCACAACCGTCATTCTACTCCCAGGAACTTCCTCAGTACCGGATGCATCTCCATGGCCTGCTCCTTTGCAATCTGCTCGTACAGACGTATGACGATACCTACGGTTAGCAACACACCTGTACCGCTTGTGCTTCCCACTGTACCTATAAGATTGGCGAACAGCGCCAGCAGCGCCACAAGGGCGGAACTCAGCACGGTAAGGGCGGGTACATATCTATACAGCACCTTTTTGAGAATACGCGGGTCTCTTCTGAAACCGGGTATCTGCATTCCGCTGCTTTCTATCTGCCGCGCCACCGCCTGCGGCCCCATGTTCGTAGTCTCTATCCAGAATTTACCGAAGAATATAGCACCTACAACGAAAACAACTCCGTATATTCCGATTTTGAGCAACATCTGCCACGGGGTATGCCCCGCAAGATATCCCGCATAACGCGGGTCAATCATTGGGAACAACCATGTATGAAGTCCTCTCGGACTGTACAGATACCATGCCAGCCCTGCGACTGGCTGTGTAGAGCCCGGCATATATTTACCGAGCCACCATGCATGTCCCAGCAACGGAATGCTGCCACCCTTTCCCCAAAATATCAAAGCGAACATATTCACGTTGGCAAGCAGAGCAGCCATCAAAATGACAGGTATGTTAGATGCATACATCAATCTGAGAGGATACCTTCCTCTCGCTCCCCTCACACGTGCATGTGTCAGAGGTAGCTCCACTTTTGATGACTCGGCATAAACCACACCGAAGAATATGATGGTCGTGCCCAGCAATGCTATAATGGGATTGGGCGGAGTAATAAACATTTTTTCAAATCCGCCCCCCACCAGATCACCGAGGGACATATGAGATACAAGATAGATGACTTTAGGCAGAGTTCCCGAAGGCGGGTTTGTAATGCTCAGCGCACCGCTTGTCTGCGGGAACCAGTTGAATGTACCCGTGATGATTGCATTTGAAACGCCGGCGGCGATAAATAGAGAAACTCCGGAACCTATGCCCCACTTGGATATCAATTCATCCATCCAGAACACAATGAAACCGCCCATGAAAAGCTGGGCTATTATCACGCTTCTCGCCCCCGTACTGCCGAGAGCATTTATGAGAGAATCACTGGGAGAAAGATAGCCGAATACCTGAGGTATTGCTTCGACTATAATCATGAGCATGACAACTATCTTCTGCACGCCCTGATAAAGTGCCTTGTCCTCGGATTTCTGGAGGTCAAGTTTGATAATTTTTGCGCCCACAAAGAGCTGCATGATGATGGAACCCGTGACTATCGGCCCTATTCCAAGGTGCATGACAGAGCCGCTTGCCCCTGCAATTATGCCCCTGTAGCCGGCAAATATATCCAGCTGGTTCGGGCTGACACCGTAGAGCAAAACCTGCGTCAGTATGAAGTACATGATAAGGGACAGCCCTGTCCACAGTATTTTCTGACGGAAATGGACATGCCCTTTCGGCTTCCTGATAGCCGGCCAGTGCTCGACCAGCGGCTTCAGAACGTAAAGCTTGCTTTTTTCTCCGGATTCCTCATCTTTTGCCATTTATGCACACCTCACTCTGTTATAACTTCCCCGCCAGCCGCCTTTATCTTTTCCACCGCTTTTTCGGTGGCATACGGTACGACCACTTTCACGGACCTGCTCACCGTCCCAGACCCGAGAAGTTTGTCATAACCCATTTCTTTCAAATTTATTTCTTCGCCTTCAAACTTTATTAAATCGCCTACATTTATCACTTTTTTTTCAGATATAACTCCGTGATGGAAAAACCCGTGAGAGCCCCATTCACCTTTCAGATGCTTGTGCTTCGAGCCACCCCTTCCGGCGCCGCCCTTTTCACCCTTGCCTCTGCCTTTCTTCATGCTTCCCCTGCCGTGGGTTGTCAGCCCCCTGTATTTTTTAGTTCTGTCTTTCATAGCATCCTCTCCAGGAGTTCATTTATCTTTTTCCCTCTGTATCCGAGCGTGCCGCCCATTCCGTAGGGCTTCTTTATTGCCTCATAACCTCTCACCGGAGGCGGCAGGCGTATGGTCGGAGATGCGAAATCCCTCAATTTTGCCTTGCCCTTTGTGAGTTTGTCGACTGCATCTTTAAGGTCTTTGCCTTCCAGACCTGCTCTCTTCTCAAGCAGTTTCTGGAGCGTTTCATTGTTTATCTCTCCCCACGTGACATAATCCTTTACCTTCTGGAGCATGCCCTTGTAGTTTTTATCCTCTGCAACAAGCGTGCAGTTGTTGATGTACGGGAGGTTGAGCATTTTCAATGTGTCCCTCACATCCTGACGGGCATTTATCTCTCCTCTAACTCTTATAACGGCGTACATTATTCCTCAACTCCTCCGACTGCTCCGGAAACGATATGAAGCTTATTGCGCGTTTCATCACTGATTTTCATTGCAAGCGAATTTCTGAGCGCCTCGAACACGGCATTTGCATAATTCAGCACCGTATTCGTCTGTCCGCTTGCAGAACCCCATACGTCCTTTATGCCTGCAAGACGGAAAATGACTTTGGCTGTGTCGCCCACCGCCAGCCCCACCCCGCGGGGCGCAGGCTTGAAAACCACATGGACGGAACCGCATTTTCCTTCCACTTTCATCGGCAACGAATGGGGCGTACCGCATTTGCACACCCACGAGCCGCAGCCTCTGTTAACTTCTATGAGATTGAGCTTGCCGTTCTCCACAGCCTTTCGTATGGACATTCCCACCTCCTTGCCTTTCGCCACGCCCAGCCCCACAAAACCGTCCTTGTTTCCGACGGCTACAACAACCCTGAATTTCACTCTCCTGCCGGAATCGGTCATCCTCTGCACCATGTTCACATCCAGAACCTCATCAGACATATCCGGAAGGAGGGTATCGACTATCTCCACCTCTTTGATGGGCAAACCTGATTTCAACGCCTGACTCATGGAAGTTATTTCGCCGCTTTTCACCATCTTGCCCAACCTTGTTTTCGGAATCCATTCGTCACTCATATTCAGCCTCTATCTTTTCTTTAACTTCTTTGACTTTTTCAGCCATATCCTCTGATATGTGCTTTCCATACAGCCTGTCTTCCCCGGGCATGACCTCTTCGCCGTGCGGCACGTCAATGCCTGCATCGAGCACACCCTTCAAAGCACCGTATATATTTGCACCTTTTATAGATTCGTGATGTCCTATGTCAAGCACGCCTTCCTTTATCCCTCCCTTGAGTGCCCTCTTCCCCGCCAGCAGCCCGGTGAGGTATGATGCGGGCATGTTGCCCATATTTCCGTCCCATCCGTATTTCTTCAACTCATTGCCAACCGCAGACGACACGACCCGGTCACCCTCACGGTCATACGTGACAAACTGCACCCTTGAATTCTTATTGGACAGCCTTACCACAACTCTGGGTTTTCCCGATTTCAGAAGGCGGAGGCGGTATCTGTAATCCGTCTTGCCCTCTCCCCTTCGTCTGAACGGTACCCTATATCTCTTCATTTTCGTTGTCATGGTATTACTCCTTTATGATTCCCTCCATCAGAAGGTGGTTCCTGAGATGGTTCTTGTTTCTGAACTCGCCACCCTTCGCTCGCACATAATATCTTCTGTAAATCGACGGGGTTATCACACCCTCCGTCCTCAACTGCTTCAGATACGTCCTTATAGGCCTTATCGTGAGTATCCACCTCCTCTTTTTCGGAAGGCGGGCGTATGCCGTACCTTTGCGGGAGCCGTGTCCGCCCCGCCGCCCCTTACTCCTCTGTGCATGCAGAATCCTTGCCCTGCCTCTCGACACACCTTTCTTTTTTCTGGCAGCAATGACTCCCCTCTTCGCAAGATTTCTTATGTCCTGCCGGGTGACAGCCTTTTCGACTTCCTCTATCTCATCGGGGTCAATCCATACTCGGTGTACTCCGCATTTTAGCACCTCGGAAGCCAGCCTGCGCTGATTACTCAGATTCATTTAAATCCCCCTGTTCAATACACGTATTCCCATTTCATCCGCCTTCTTGACGATTTCGCTCCTTTTCCTGCCACCCACCCTGCCAGATATGCGTATCGCCTCTTTCTCTGGATTGACTCCTTCCACATCTCCAACGTTGTAAACCATGATTTCCTCAAAGCCGGATGGATGCAGCGCTCTTATCTTCTTTGGTGTGCCGTACCCTATCTTTGCTACAGGTGTCCGGTATCTCAAGCCCTTCCTGAGTTTCGAATGCCTCCCCCTCGGCTTTACCCACTTAACCTTAAGGCGTTTAAACTGATACCACTGCTGACGAACAAATTTTGGTTTTTTCTTCTCAGAGAGAAGTTTCTTTATCTCTTTGTCAATCACGGGCTTTTTCTTCGGGGTATATTCCCCTTCCTCAACAATCTTTACTTCATCATCACCCATTCTATGCACCTTTTGAAACTATATACACGCCGTCCTGGAAAACCCTTATATCCCTGTTCTTCACCCTTGTGGCATGTTCTATGTTGGCGGCTGTCTGACCGACTTCCTCCCTGTTTATCCCTTCCAGCGTAATGTTTTCCTTATCCACGCTTACTTTCACATCGCCGTGAATCCTTGCCTTTCTCGGATACTGCTCGCCAAGGAAATTGTCTATCACCACCTCGTCGTCCTTCACGGACACTTTTATGGGAAAATGGGCGTAGACCACCTTCATTTTGTAGACGAAGCCTTCGGTAACTCCCTTTATCATGTTTCTGATATGGGCTCCGAATGTACCCACAAGTGCTTTTTCGTCCCTCTTGGGAAGCTCGCATCGTACGATAACCTTACCGTCATCTTTTGAAATCCTGACCGACGGATGGCTGAGTTTCTTCTCAAGTTTGCCCTTTGGCCCCTCGACCTTTACCGTGCTGCCGGAAACGTCCAGCTGAACGCCCTCCGGTATTTCGATTTCGTCAATAGCAAATGGTATTTTCATTCTAATCACCTAATATACATAAGCCAACAACTTTCCTCCAAGTCCTTCCTTCTTTGCATCATAATGCGAGAGTATGCCCTTCGTGGTTGAAACAAGCAACACGCCGAAGTTTTCCGCAGGTAGAAAGCGGAACTCCCACTTCTCAAACTCATCATGTTTTATAGAATAACGCGGCTTTATCACGTTGCATTCGTTTATGCTTCCTTTGAGAGTTACCCGGAACATACCGGACTTGCCATCGTCTATCCATTCGAACGAACTGATGTATCCGCTGTCCTGCATGACCTTGAGAGCCCTCCCTATCAGTTTGCTTGCGGGCTTTACCGTGCACTCTCTCTTGCCTACCCTTTCTGCGTTTTTTATCGCTGACATAGCGTTTGCCAAAGTGTCATTTAACATTTTACCGTGTCCCCCACAATAGATGATATTTCTTAAATCTTTCGGGTTGATATCCAGCCCGATAATGGGCATGCCAATATATATTTTTTGAGTGACCTTGTCTTTTACTTTCCGAAGTTGCAATGTCGGTAAAATTTAAGTAATGGATGGGACTATTCAATCGGGCTCGTAGCCTAGCTAGGACAGGGCGGCAGCCTTCGGAGTTGCAGATCAGGGGTTCAAATCCCCTCGGGCCCGCTATGAATGTTTTCTTTTCAGAAACTTTAAAACTTCATGTTATATTATCCCGTGGTGCAACAATGAAGCTGGTTGAGTGCGTCCCGAACTTCAGCGAGGGGCGGAGGAAGGAGGTCATCGAGGCGATAATAGACGAGGCAAGAAAATTTGATGTCAAGATACTGGATTATTCGCCTGATGCCGACCATAACAGAACGGATGTAACATTCATCGGTGAGCCGGAGGAGGCGAAAAAGGCGGCGCTTGCCATGTCAATGAAAGCCGTCGAACTCATAGACATGAACCGCCACAGGGGAGAGCATCCGCGCATGGGAGCAATGGACGTTGTGCCCTTCATACCCCTCATGGACACTACCATGGACGAATGCGTCGAACTTGCAAAACAATTTGCAGCCGAGTTTTCGGAAAAATCAGGTGTGCCGTGCTACCTTTACGAGGAGGCGGCAACACGTCCCGACAGAAAAAACCTTGCGAATATACGTCGGGGGGAATTCGAAGGATTGAAAGAGGAAATAGGAAAAAATGAGGATAAAAGACCGGATTTCGGACCCAATCATATTCATCCTACCGCCGGAGCGACCGCCGTGGGCGCCCGCTTCTTCCTCATAGCGTTCAATGTAAACCTTGACACCGATGATATAGCCATTGCAAAAACCATAGCAAAGGCGGTGCGGCACAGCAGCGGCGGATACCGTTACGTCAAGGCGATGGGTTTCGAGATAAAGGATAGGGGCATCGTTCAGGTTTCCATGAACATGGTGAATTACAGGGGAACGCCGTTGTTCAGGGTGTTCGAGACCGTAAAGAGGGAGGCGGCAAGATACGGAGTCAGCATTCTCGGGAGCGAGATTGTGGGGCTCATTCCGATGGAAGCACTGACAGATGTTGCCGACTTTTACCTTCAGCTGGAAAAATTCGATGAAAAGCAAATTCTGGAAAAACGTTTGATGGAAGGATAAAATGATGGTTGATGAAAGTATGGGGCAATTCATTCAAAAACTTGCAAGCGGCTCGCCGACTCCGGGCGGGGGGAGCGCCGCCGCCCTCGCCGGAGCCATGGCTGCCTCGCTGTCCGAGATGGTCTGCAATCTTACCATCGGAAAAGAGAAATACGCTTCCGTTCAAAACCGGATGGAGGAAGAGGGGAAAAAGCTCGCTCTGTGCAGGGAAAGGCTTGTTGAGATTGTGGACGAGGATGCTGGAGCGTTCGACCGGGTGATGGAAGCGTTCAGAATGCCGAAAAACAGCGAGGGCGAGAAGGCGGCGAGGGCAGAGGCAATTCAAAGTGCTTACAGACTTGCAGCCTCCGTGCCCATGGAAACCGCCGGGAAATGCATGGAAGTTCTTGAACGTGCGGTTGTGGTTGCGCAACTCGGCAACAAAAATTCGATAACGGATGCAGGCTCATCGGCCCTGCTCGCACATGCATCCCTCAATGCTGCACTGCTCAACGTCAGAATAAACCTCTCTGGCATAAAGGATGAAGCGTTCCGCAACGACATGGAAAAAAAGGCGGAAGATATGATGAGGAGAGCCGATGAGAAACTGAAGGAAGCGGCAAAAATCGTGGAAGGGCAAATATGAAAAGCGACCTGGAAATAGCAAGGGAGACGGAACTCAAGCCGATTGCAGACGTTGCCTCGAGCATAGGAATAAGGGAGGATGAAATTATACCGTGGGGAAGGTACAAGGCAAAGATATCGCCTGATATTTTCAAGAGAGTGAACGCAAGGGAAGACGGAAAACTCATTCTCGTAACGACGATAAATCCGACATCAGAGGGCGAGGGGAAAACGACGGTCACGGTGGGTCTTGCTCAAGCACTGTCGAAACTCGGAAAGAAAACGGCTCTTGCAATACGTGAGCCCTCTCTCGGTCCAACGATGGGGGTAAAAGGCGGCGGCACGGGCGGCGGGTACTCGCAGGTTCTTCCCATGGAAGACATAAACCTTCATTTCACGGGGGATATGAATGCGGTCACATCCGCCCACAACCTGCTTTCCGCCCTGCTGGACAATCATATTTATCATGGCGACAAGTTCCATATTGACCCCAGATACATCGTATGGCCAAGAGTCATGGACATGAATGACCGCAATCTTCGAAACATTGTAGTCGGGCTCGGCGGACCCGTGAACGGTACCCCCCGAGAGGACAAATTTTCGATAACAGCCGCATCCGAAGTGATGGCAATCCTATGCCTTTCAAATGATTTGAACGAGCTGAAGGAACGTCTGTCAAAAATAATAACGGCATATACATACGAGGAGAAGCCTGTAACAGCCTCAGACCTCAATGCGGTCGGGGCGATGGCGCTTTTGCTCAACGATGCTCTCAAGCCCAATATCGTGCAGACGGTGGAGCATGTTCCCGCATTCGTTCACGGCGGACCTTTCGCAAACATAGCCCACGGAACGAACAGTCTGATTGCAACAAAGCTGGGGCTGAAACTTGCGGATTATTTTGTTACGGAGGCAGGCTTCGGAAGTGACCTGGGAGCCGAGAAATTCTTCGATATCGTGTGCAGGCATGATATAAAACCGAGCGTTGCCGTGCTTGTCGTTTCCGTGAGAGCGCTGAAAGTTCACGGGGGGATGGGGCAGAAGGAGGCGAAGGCGGGCGTGCAGGGCGACGGGGAAATAAAAAAGGGGCTCAAAAATATGGAAAAGCATCTTGAAAACCTTGCCCTTTTCGGCGTGCCTGTCGTGGTCGCGATAAACAAATTTCCGAATGACAGAGACAGCGAGCTGGATATCGTGGAAAAGTTCTGCAATGAAATGAATGTGCCCGTGGCCGTTTCGGAGGTATGGAGCGACGGCGGGGACGGGGGGATAGAACTGGCGGGCAAAGTCATCGATACCATACATAACAAAAAGCCGAAATTCAAGTATCTGTATTCCCCGGACATGGGCGTGAAGGAAAAAATCGATACCATTGCCAGAAAAATTTACGGTGCGGGCAAGGTCGTTTACACGGTTGCCGCAGAGGATGACATCCGAATAATAAAAAAGCTGGGCATGGAAGACCTGCTGGTGTGCATGGCAAAAACGCCGTATTCTCTTTCGGATGACCCCCACCTCAAGGGCAGGCCTGAAAATTTCAAAATCACGATAAAGCAGATACGCATTTCGGCAGGGGCTGGATTCATAGTGCCTATAACGGGCAAAATAACCACGATGCCGGGGCTGCCGGCGCATCCGGCTGCTGAAAAAATGGATATA
>CAZQQE010000001.1:34887-37270 GCA_964595325.1 uncultured Thermoplasmatales archaeon
AATAACCACGATGCCGGGGCTGCCGGCGCATCCGGCTGCTGAAAAAATGGATATAATAAATGGAAGGGCAGAAGGTTTGTTCTGATGACATGCTGTTTATTTCCTGTACATTCAATTGAATCGGGAATCACGAAAAGTTCATGAACATCTGCTTACCCCTTACTTTTCAAAAAATTTCTCCGGTGCTGGCATGAACATGTTTCATCAGCACTTCGCTATCGCTTGTTATGCCCGACCTGCAAGCACCCGCATAAATCATCCGAACGGGTTGAAAAAGTGATGCTCGTAGAATCCTGTTACATGAGAGAAGGTATATGCGCTGCCGTCCACATTTGCCTCTCCGTTCATCTTTCCCATGAGGTACGGCATGCCAACGTTGGCAACGCCTATGACATACGCTCTTTCGAGTTTTACGGTTACATCTACGGAAAAACTGCCGTTTGAGCCGTGCATGCGAAGCTCCGTCGGCTTCTTGAACCCGCATATCTTACCCCATTTCAGGTATTCAATATTCAAATCTGGCATATGTATCGCTCTTGTCTCTGTTTTATTGGAAAAGTATATCCCTCCTTCAAAAGGCCCATCGCCAAACCTCACCATACCGTAGGTTATGGTTGCATTTGTACCTCCGTCGGTAAATTCACCCCAGTCCCAGTCGAGAGATAACTTTCTGGATATTCCCCAGTTGTGGTCATGGTATCCTCTGCCCGATAGTTTGTAGAAATGATGCCCTTCTTTATCTGTGTACTCAAGTGTCCCATCTGCCTTTCCATATGGAACGGCAACATTCCATTTCATCCACTCATCAATGCCCGCCTTCGTTGGAATCGCCTTTATGCCCTTATTGACGGGATGTATGTTCATCTGTAAACTCACGTCATTTATGGCGTTATGATACGTTATTGCGTAGCTTCCGTTATCCTGCTCGAGAAAGCGGTCTCCTGCTATTTTTACATCGCATTTTTTATAGCCAAGGCTATAGTCAATGAACGGATAGCTATCCAGACTCTTGAAAGTGCTTCCGTCGCTTTTCATGAAAATCATTACAACTCCTGCTGCAGATGCAACCGGATTATTCAGATTTCCGAAAGTAAAAAATTCCACGAGAAGGTTGTTCCCGTCATCCCCCTTCACGTTTGCATACCACCACTCATACCAGTTTATTATATTGCTGTCATTCTGGTGATACTTGAAATGGGCTGCATCGTCTATGCCGTCCGAAAGCTCGTTCAGGCATTGGGGGGCAGGTTGATTGTTCACATCTTTTATTTTTTCGATTTTTTCTTCTCCGGTTACGGAGATAGCGGCTGTGAGAAGAATGATGAAAACAGCAATGGTAGCAAACTTCCTCATATGCCTCATATCAAAATTGTCTTATTTATTATTTACTCCCGCAGGTCGTTTCTGTAGCCGTACAACATCAATCAGGAGTAGCCCCCTATCTGCAAACTCGGGTCACCGAACAGAATCCACTCCTGAACCGTCTTGGCATCAAGTGCGGTGTCGTTGAATGCCCGCTGGCTCCAGTCTATCGGAAATTCATCGAGATACGTGGCTATGGCTTTTCCCCATGCTTCCCCGAGAACATGCACACCATCCATGCCGTACTCTTTGAAGAACAGTGTGTCAAGCAAATCGCCGCCGCCCTCCTTGACCGGCCCCCGTTTGTCCTCCTTCCCGTAGCCCAGACCCGTGCATCCGATTGTAGCGATGGAACCACCCTTTACATCGCGTGTCAGCCACCAGCTCCAGCATTCCGGCACGGGCAGACCGAACGTCCATGTCGAGTGGAATACGCTGATGTTGAACAGACTGTTGTGGCAGCCGCCGACCACGCATACCGGAAGCATATTGCCGTTGGAAAGCAGGGGCATCTGGAAAATCTGCAAGCCGTAAATCCATGTGTTTTCGTCGTGCGGCGGATGCGTTGCCCACGTCGTGGGGCTGCCGTGTCCCTCGAAATTGAGGAAGCCACATCCCTGGTTTATTGCCCCGACGACATCCCTCCAGTTCTTAAGAGAGCCGTCCGAAGTCCAGAGTTTCACCGGCTTGAATCCCGGCATCTCATCAATTACCTTCTGATTGGTGACCTCTCCTTCGTAGTAATCATTGGACGGATAAGTGTCGCCGCCCACGACAACCATTCTGTTGAACCAGTCCTGTCCGTAAGTGCCGTTCTCGTAGGCAATAATTTTGTTGACCATTGTTTTGACCTCAAATTCGTTTCTGCACGGGAGCCGGCCGACATAAACATCGGGATACAAATCGGCGGTATCGCCAGCCGTTTTGTTGGCATACCATTCTCCGAATATGCCGTTGTTATTGGTATCCCATGAGGAGAAATGACCGCTGGAGTCATATATGTCGGCAAAGTACAAATCGC
>CAZQQE010000002.1:0-4029 GCA_964595325.1 uncultured Thermoplasmatales archaeon
TCACATCTATGCCGTCAATCTTTGTTCCGAAAGGAAATGTCAGAACTTTTGATTTGTATGGCATAATGGGGTAGGACGGCTCCATCAAGTAATTTGTTCCGCCTCCGAAATCAATGGAAACATAAGTTCCTCCGTCCTTCACCTCCGGCATTGCGGCATCCACGAAAAATTGCCTTGCCTCTGTATTTTTTTCTATACCACTATTCAAAAATCCGGTATTTACACCTGCCATTGCCGCCGTTCCGAGAAACAGGGCAACAACCATAAACGCTATTCCTATTCTGGCTTTCATTTGCCTCACCAACTAAAACATGTTATTTCGGTATAAAAAAGTATCTGCATCTTTGGGGCAAAGCATTAAAATTGCCCGGAGTTATGCATATGGATGCATGAACTCTCAGCTGTTAAGTTGACCATCAAACGCTCCCGATTCTTCGCCCATCTGTATGTGCTTGACAGCCCCGGGGAAATTGAGGGAATACTTAAAATCCACAGGAGGGAGTACAAAAAAGCATGCCATCACTGTTATGCCGTGAGATTTGTTGATGAAGGGGTGGCAGTATCCAAAGATGACGGGGAGGTGGGGCATCCGGGGCGGGTGCTCATGGATATTTTAGAAAAGCATGATTTGAAAAAGCACATGCTCGTGGTTTCAAGAATTTTCGGCGGAACAAAGCTTGGAGTAGGAGGTGTTTCAAGAGCTTTCCGAGAGGCGGGTGAAAGTGCTGTAGAAGAATGGCATGGCAACTGATTACGTTCCCCAGAATTTGTCGCTCTTGCGCTTTATTTTTATCAGTTTGTCTATAACGTCCCTTTCGTCCGGTGAAATATCCATCTCAATGAGCTTTCTGACTGCATCGGGGGGCATATCTACGTAAAGAACATCATCCGGTTTTATCTGCCTTCCCACCGTAACTCCTTCGATTGAAATTGCAACCTCCATCCCCTGCGTCGCCCTCTCCACCGTCCTGCTTTCTTTCTGTATGCTTTTTATCTTTCCGACAACTCTGCCGTCCTCTCTCACCAGCTTTTCCTCGGGGCGTATCTCGCCGGCAAGCACCCTCACCCCTATGACCGCCGGCTTGCTCACCCTGAAAGTGCAGTCGGGCAGGAAGAGAACCATGCCGGGATACACAATCTCCTTCCGTCTCTCTTCATCTATTTCCTTAAGTTTCTGAACTTTCCACTCCTCAAAACTTTCCACGAGGTGGTAGATTACCCTGCTGTTTATTATATTGACATCGGACGAATTCATTTCACTCTCAGCCTCAGGCAGAACTTTAACGTTGAAGCCCAGTACAACCCGGTTCACCGGATTCACGTTTGTCTTCGCCTCCACGACATCCTTCTTGGATATGTGCCCCACATCCGCCTTCCTTATAGGTATGCCTTCGAAAATGTTCGCAAGCGCCTCTATGGAGCCCACGGCATCCGCCTTTATTATTATCCCCTCATCCTCGGTTTTTATGTCTATTTTCATCTCGTTTTTTATCTTGGCAATATCCTCCTCGATGTTCTCTCCGGCAACCCGCAGAGGCGCACCGGCAAAAACATCCTCGAGACCGGAGGCGGCTATTTTTATTCCGGTTGCGGCGCTGACTTCCTTCACATTGCTGAACCGTTCCGACGGGTCTCTTATCTCGTCAAGCGGTTTGGGTTTGAGAAGCGCTTTCACGGATGCAATGCAGGGCTTGTTTTTTCCGCCCACAACGATGGTGTCGCTGCTCCTTATCCTGCCGCTGTAAATGATGACATCTATTGTCTTTCCAAGCCCTTTCTCCTCTTTGACCTCGAGCACGGTTCCCTCGGCAGGTCCGTCCTCCGTCACAAGATTATCTTCAAGAAAACGCTGTGCCAGTCCAACCAGAATCATCAGAAGTTCGGGCACCCCCTCGCCGCTCTTCGCCGAGATCGGTACAAGCGCTATGTTTTTCCTGAAGTTCCTTATGCGGTCGTACCTATCGGCAGAGAAGCCCTGCTCGAAAAAAGATTCCACCATTTTATAGAATTTTTCCTCGAATATCTGGAGAGTGCGGCTGTTCTGCTGCTGAAGACGCTGCTCTATGCTGCCCCCCTCCTCCCCCCGCCACCCCTGTATGGAGTCTATTTTGTTCACTGCCACAACGAAAGGCGTCTTGTAGTTTTTCAATATGTTTATCGCCTCTATGGATTGGGGCATGAGCCCGTCGTTGATATCTACAACAAGCACCGCCAAGTCCGCCAAGGCGCCCCCCCGCGAGCGTAATGTAGTGAATGCATGATGACCCGGAGTATCTATGAAAAGCAGCCCGGGAATGTTGAATTTCTTTCCACCCAGCAGGTCTCCGCAAAGCCCGTGTATCGTTTCTATCGGAACCTCGGTCGCTCCGATATGCTGAGTTATTGCACCTGCCTCCCTCAAAGTTACACCGCTGCCCCGTATATAATCGAGCAATGTTGTCTTTCCATGGTCAACATGGCCCAGAACCGAAACGATTGGCTGACGGATGTAACTTCCCTTTCCCATTTCTATCACTGGCATAAGTTATTAAAACCACGTTTTTAATTTTGTGGTGAAAAAAATTGGATTAAGAGTACTTCTTGAATCCCATCTCTCCTGCTGTCTCACGGAAGCACTGGCGGCACATATGGAGCCCGTATCTTCTTATGATGCCCCTTTTTCTGCCGCATCTTACACAGCCTTCTTTCCGTCCGTAATCCTTTTTCTTCTCCTTTATTTTTACCATCACACCACCTCAACATTCAACTTACTTTTCAGGAATTCCATCGTTTCCTCTGGAGTCAAACGATGCCTCCTCGGCACCCTCTTTCTGTTTATTCTCCTTCTTTTTATGCGGTATCCTGCCCTTTCCATGGTTATGCACACATCCATGCCGAATATCCCTATGCTGGGGTCATATTTCATACCCTCGAATTCTGTATGGTCGGGTATTCCGAAAGAAACGTTTCCTTCCTTATCAAATGACCAGTCTGCAATTCTGTTGTTTCTCGTCCATAGCGCTCTTTTCAAAAAATCCATGGCTTTCTCCCCCCTCAGCGTCACCTTGCATCCTATGGGCATTTCTTTCCTTATTCCCCAATCCTTGTTTATTGTCCTCGATATTGTGAAAACGGGTTTCTGCCCTGTTATCTCCTGCATCACCTGCTCCGCCTTGCGGAGACGCTCCCCGCCCTCACCGACGCCTATGTTTATCGTGACTTTCTCTATCCTGGGTTCTCTTATATCAGCCATATATCTTCACCTCCGGGAGCTTTATCAATGGTTTGTCCTTTCCTACAGGAAATACATAGGGTACTATCGTGGAAAAACCCTCGAGATTGACAATATTGGGCTTTGAACTTCTGGTAATTTCCACACCCTCTACTTTGGCAATCTCTCCGACATGGCTTCCGCCAGTTATCATTGCCATAACACCTTTTTCGAACGGCAATGCCTCCAGAATTTTCTGGTCTGGAAGTGATATTTTGAGTGAGTCACCGGTCTTGTACTTCTCATCTGTGAGGATATTCCTGCCGTCGTGCAAGTTGAGCTGCACTTTTCCACCCTTCACAATGGTCTTGTCTTCTATTCTGCATATTTTCCATTTTGCCTCTTCGGGCTTTATGGAAACAAGACGGATTATTCCGCGGGTATCAAGAAGTACGCGATAATTTTCACCTGCTTTCGGTATGGAGATGACATCCATCAGACCGCATGGAAATTTCGGGTCTGTTCTGACAACGCCGTCAACCATCACCTCTCTTGAATTTATTATATTTTTTGCGCCCCTTGCGGTATCTGCATAGTCGAGATAATCTCTTATAACTACAAGCAACGGAACACTCTTTTCTATTGGATGCGGACCCAGTGAAGGCCTTATTGACCACTTCTTGGTCTTTCTCTCCACAGGCCATGTTCTCGGAACCGCTATTCTTTTCAAATGTGCCATATTATCATTCCTCAACGTCCTTACTATCTAAACTTTTCGGCTGCTTCTTGTCTCTCTTTGCATCATCCACGCCTTCGGACTCTTCCGGTTCTGCCTTCTC
>CAZQQE010000002.1:4129-30398 GCA_964595325.1 uncultured Thermoplasmatales archaeon
ATCTCTTGTCCTTTCTCTTCCTTTGTTTCTTCTTCCTGATGTTTCTCTGCAGGTTCTTTCTCCTCGGACTCTTCCTCTACAGCCCCCTCCACATGTTCTTCGACCTCCTTGACTTCTTCCTTCGGTTCCTCAGCCTTCTCCTCTGTGGGTTCTTCGGTCTCCTTGCCTTCTTCGGGTTCCTCTTCCTCTTTTTCTTTCGCTTCCTCCTCCGCCGCCTTCTTTGCTTCTTCCTGTTTTCTCCTCTCTTCTTCGAGCTTTTCTTCCTCTATCTGTCTCTTTGCTTCTTCCTCGATTTCCTTTTTGGCTTCCTCGGATAGTCCGCGCTCAAGTTTTTCCCTTCTCCACGGGTCTGTAAGATTGAGTTTTGTTATAATCACATTTGAAGGATGCACGGGACGTGGGACTTTGCTGCCGTCCACCTTGGTGGTGACAACACCCTCTACCTCTATGAGCTGTTTTCTGAGGTCCACTTCCCTTACCTTATCAGAATGATTTTTGAAATTGCCCCTCACCACTTTGACAGTATCACCCCTCACCACAGGCATACTCCTTTTGTTGTACTTCACGATCAAATCCTCTGCGAGATGGGATGCAAGCCACTTTCGTCTGTGATGCAGAGGAGCGTTGTACATATTTTTTCTTTGTTTTCTTGGCTGTCTGGAATTCATATTATCACACTATCGTTGAAGCCGTGGCTGATATACGCGGCCATCTTTCCGCCGCCTCTCTTGCCACCGGCCCTTTTATTGCAGAACCTTTCAAATCGCCCTCGGGAGTTATAATCACAGCCGCATTATCGTCAAACTGCACCCTCATGCCGTCGGGGCGGCGGTACGGCATTCTCTGTCGCACTATAACAGCATTGAAAAGCTGGCGTTTCATTTCCGGCTTGCCCTTTTTTACTGTAACGACTATCAAATCCCCGACACCTGCCGACGGGTACTGCCGACGGGTCGTTTTTATGTGCTTGACCGCCACTACCTCCACAACCCTTGCTCCTGTGTTATCGGCACATTCAAGGCGGGAGCCCGTGGTCAATCCTCTCGTTACGGTCGATGCTATTCCTTTCATTTTCTCTCCACCACAACAAACGATACAGTCTTGCTCAACGGACGGCATTCGGCAATGGTCACCTCATCGCCCTTCTTTGCCTCTATGCACGGGGGCAAATGAGCCTTGTATCTGCTCGTCCTTCGCTCATATCTTTCATATTTTGGAACATAATGCATCTTCGTCTTCTCTACAACCACCGTCTTATCCATGGCATCGGATACGACCTTTCCGGTCAAAGTCACTCCTCTTACGGAGAGAGTGCCATGAAAGGGGCAGTTTCTGTCGTTGCATTCCTTTTCCGGTTCCTTAACGTTTATTCCTATCATTTTATCTTCCTTATTCTATCTTCCGGGCGGTACCTTATTTTTTTTCCGTCTATTTTGATGCCGTTTATATCGAATACGGCAATATTCTTGGGGACTTTCTTTATCTTTCCGCTTTCTATGAACATGATGTTTTTTGTTTCATCCACCACCGTGCCCTCCATACCCCGAAGTGAGGGGTCAGTGCATTCGTCTATTCGCACTTTCATGCCTATGAATTCTTCCTTCATCATGTTCCTTTCATTCATTTTATTTCACCGTGAACCCAAGCTCCTCGAGTCGTTTCTTCGCCTTTTCTCGGTGATTCCCCTGAAGTTCTATCTTCTTTTCCTTCACCGTTCCGCCGCATGCACAGTATTTTTTCAGATCCCTGCACAGGTCGTCTATGTCTATGTCGGACGAGTCCATGCCGGAGACCACCGTCATCAGCTTGCCGTATCTTCTCCTTTCGGTGTATATTCTTATTTCCTGCCCTTCCCTGGCGATTTTCTCACACACGCACAGTTCCTTCGGCAGGCCGCAGACAGGACATATATCACTCATTCAGTTCTCCTTCTCCCTTCATTACGGTCAGCATTCTCGCAATATTCTTGCGTATCCACTTTATTTTTCCGGGCGACTGCGGCGAACCACCCATGGCGGAGCGGCCGTATTCTTCCATCAACTCGTTTCTCCAGTCCTTCAGCTTTGCCTTTCTTTCTTCAATACTAAGTTCTCTCATTTCTTTGGCCTTCATTTTATTTCACCGCTTTTTCAACAGCTTCCTTCAATTTCTCAGCCTTTTTAATTCCTATACCCTTTATGCCGACCATGTCGTCCACGCTCATTTCATACAGTTCTTTCACTTCGTTAATTCCTGCCTTCTTGAGCTTTTTAATCATGCTCTCGCCCACGCCCGGTAACTCGTCCAGCTTCAGCTTTGCCAGTTTCTCGTCGCTTATAACCTTGCCTGCTGCTCCTTTATCAACGGGTGCTTCCTTCTCCTCAACAACCTTCTTGGTCTCAACCTTTCCGGCATCCGGAAGTATGATATCCACTTCATCGGGCATCTTAGCCCCCGGATTCATAATCCTGACTTTTATTCCCATAATACCTGGCTTTCTCTTGGCAACAGCCATGCCGATATCCATGGTCTCCTCCGCTACCTCGCCGCAGTATTTCACATGGCCCTTCGTAAATTTCTCTGTTCTGTGCCTCGCTCCGGTGATTTTGCCCGAAATTATGACTTGACAACCTCTTGCCCCGGAACCCATTATGCGCCTGACCGTGGAATGCCCTACCCTCCTGAAATGCCATCCCCTCTCCAGAGCCATGGCAACCTTGTGGGCCATTATCTGTCCGTTGAGAGGAGCTTTGTTGCCTACTTCTTCTATCTCTATCTGAGGATTTTCTATATCGAATTTATCAGCAAGGTCGTCCGTGATGCGTTTTATGTTCTTGCCCCCACGTCCTATTATGATGCCCGGCCTTTCGGTAAGCAGAGATATGAGAGTGCCCATGGGTGTCCGTTGTATCTCTATTCCTCCGAATCCTGCCCTTTCTGTTTCTTTTTTCAAATACTCCTTTATGAGCATCCTTTTTTCTCCTTCAACCACGAATTTACGTTCTATGGCCATATTATTCTTTCTCCTCGATTATTATTTCCATGTTTGTAGTCTGCTCGTTTTTTGGTGTAGACCTCCCCTGTGCACGGGGCATCGTTCCCTCTATTATCCTTCCCTGATATGCGGATGCATGCGTAATTACCATGCTTTCCGTATCCAACCCTTTGTATTCTGCATTATTCTCCGCATTCTTCAGCACCTCCAGTGCATAGCGAGAAGCTTTCTGCGGGTATGCCCCCGGCCCCATGCCTTTTTTGTGGGACACGCTGGTAATATGGGTTTTGAACGGAATGGGGCGCTTCAGCGCTATTACATCTTCCAGCAACTGCTTGGCATCGCCTATCTTCATTCCTTTAATAGCCCTCATTACATTCTGGGAATGCTTTGGGGAGCAGTGGAACTCGCCACCGTAGGCCCTTGCACTTTTTTCCGGGTTTTTCTCTGCTGAGTATTTCATGGTATCATTTCAAAGGCATATATTTGGAAGAGCGGGTTGCGCCCACACCGGGCCCCGCATGTTTAACTTCTTTTCTTGTCAATGCGAATTCACCGAGGTAATGCCCCACCATCTCGGGCTTCACATGAACCGTAACGAATTCCTTACCGTTGTAAACGCCGATGCTGTGGCCGAAGAAATCAGGCAATATGACCATATCTCTAAGGTGTGTCTTTATTATTTTATCACTCTTGGAATTTTTAATATCCTGCAGCAACTTGTTCTGCCTTTTGGTCAGCCCCCTGGTCAAGCTCCTTCTCTTCCTTGCGGGAAGATACTGCAGAAACTCATCTATGGGGATGTTTTTCATCTCTTCCTCGGTCATGCCGCGGTAGGTGAATTCTTTCTTCACCCCCAAGTCAATTTTCTTTCTTCGGTCTGCTCTTCTTACCATTTTATCACCTCTTGCCCGTCCTCTTTGCAGCTATGCTTCCTACCTTTCTTCCCGGCGGGGCTCTCCTGCTCACAGTCGATGACTTACCGACATGCTGATGCGCACCCCCTCCGTGAGGATGGTCAACGGGATTCATTGCAACACCCCTCACCGTCGGGTATATCCTTGCTTTGGGCTTTACCGCATGATATTTCTTCCCTGCCTTCAGGAAAGGCTTCTCCCCCCTGCCGCCGCCGGCCGCCACGCCTATGGTTGCCCTGCAGCTGCCGTTGAGCTTCTTCTGCGCACCGGACGGGAGCTTTACTATCACCGCATCACCGTGAGATATGATTGTTGCGTAGCTTCCGCCGGAGCGGACGAGCTTGCCGCCGTCTCCCGGGCGGTTTTCTATGTCATATATCGGTGTTCCTTCGGGAATCGAACCGAGCGGGATGACATTTCCCGGCTTTATCAACGGTTCGTTGGTAAATTTTATTTTTTCTCCTACCATGAGCCCCTCGGAGGCAAACAGTTTGATTTTTTCTCCGTTGTCCAGCTCTACTATCGAGAGCGGTGCCGATGTCCCGGGGTTGTGGATTATGTCCCGAACTATTCCCTTGCCCTCCACCAATGTCGGATATGAAACAGGACCTTTGTGGAGGAATGACGGACTCAAATATGGGGTGTTTGCAGACCCTCTCCTCTGATGTATCAATCTCTTTCCCATTTAATCACCTAGAATATACCTATCCTCATTCCTATGTCCTCTGCCTCGTATTCCGGTGAAAGCTTGGTAACCGCTATCTTTCCTCTCTTGGTTATCCTTGTGGAAACTTTCACCACTTTTATATCGAACATCTCTTCCACTGCTTCCTTTATCTCCTTCTTGTTGGCAGACATGCTGACCATAAACTGAAGGGCGTTATCATTCTCCATCATCATCATTGTCTTTTCTGTAACAAAGGGATGAAATATTACTTCATAGGGATTCATGCTTTCTCCTCCATTGATTTTATGGCGTTTACAGTAAATAATGTCAGCCTTCCCGCATCCCCGCCAGGGGCAAGATACTCGACATTTATCTCCTCAGGGGTTACGATGTCCACGCCCGTTAAATTGCCCGCCGCCTTTTTAATCTTTTCTTTATCCTTCACCACGATGAGCAACGACTTGGGCGTCTTGTATTTTCTCCCCCTCAATTTTCCCTTGCCGGCTCTTATGTGCTTTCCGTTTCGGGCACGCTCAACATCGGCATATACTCCTATGCTCTTCATCGCCTCTATGATTTTCTTTGTTTTATCAATTTTTTCAAACTTATCTTCAACCACAACGGGCAGGGAAAGACCTTCCTCGAATACATGCCCTCTTTTCTTGACCAATTCTTCGGCCGCAGCCGTGGCAAGCGCAGATTTTCTTGCAAGCGCCATCTCCTTTTTGTTCATTTTCTTGCTCCAGTCCTTCTCTGGTTTGGGCGGATGGGCTGTCCTTCCACCGACAGTACCGGGCATGAGTGCAGCACGTCTTCCCTGCGTCAGACGCGGAACTCTTGATTCGCCTCTGCCCGAACTCCACGGCTCGACCGGATGCTTGGCGCCTGCTGTGGCCTCCACGCCGTACGGCTGGCGTCGGTTTGCTCTCATGACATTTACCGCCTTCCGTATGATATCAGGTCGGAATTCCTCCTCAAAATCCGGGGGAAGAGAAATTTCCTCAGTAACTTTTCCATCTATTCCATAAACCTTCGCTTTCATTATACCCCCTGCTTGCTTGTCGTTGAGATGTAAGTTATCTCAGGTTTCTCCACTTTAACCCCTCTGTGATATCTGATTGCATCTCTCATCCTGATGAGCCTCTTTGCCGGTCCCGGGATGGAACCGTGAATTATAATGTATTTGTTTCTTACAATACCATAATGAAGGAAGCCGCCAGCGGGCGTGATTTCCTCGCCGTTCTCCCCTATCTTCAATATTCTTTTGTTGTACTCCACCCTGTGATGGTAGCCGGTCTGGCCGCCCTGCGGAACATTGGGATGAACCCATGTCATCCATGGGCCGAGTGTACCGACCATGCGGCGGTGCTTGCGGTTTTTATGGACAAGAAGTTTCAGACCCCATCTCTTCACGGAGCCCTGAAAACCCTTTCCCTTTGTTATTGCCGTGATATCCACCATGCTCCCGTCGCCGTATATATCCGATATGTCCACCTCCTTTCCCAGAATTTCCTTTGCATATTTCAGACGCTCCTCCTTGCTTCCGCCACCGATGCGTATCTCCATTATCTCCGGCAGTTTCTTCGGGATTCCCGTAACATCCTTCGGCTTTGTATATGCAATGACCCGGACCTCGTCAAACTCTGTTTCCTTGAGTTCCCCTGCCTTCTTCGGAACGGGAATCCTTCCTTTCAACTCCTCGACATTGTCAGCCCATGCCTCTGTAACCGCTTTCAGCCCGTATGGTGTTGATTTGTAAAGCCTTACGGCAGCAATTTTCATGGGTGGCGTTTCGACAACCGTCACGGGCATCATTACCTCCTGACCCGCTGTCGTGGAAGTGGGGCGGTAGTCCACAACGAACATGTGCGTCATGCCCACCTTGTAGCCTGCAAATCCCTGAAGTCTGGGGTTATCTCCTCCATCGGGCCATGACTGTATCCTAGGTACCTCTGACCTTGCCCTTTTTCGGGGGGAATACCCCTTTGAACCTCTCCTTGGATGATGTTTTGTTGGCAATTTGTTCACCTGATTGACGTTAAACTTTTACCCAAATATGAGATGTCCTATATAAAGATGATGGGCGTGTTGCATTCTCGATGTTGAGTAACGTCAGCAGCACATGAATGCCCGTGGGGTAAAAATGCTTTTGGTTGTTGCAGTGGCAAATTATCATTCGGGTCTTGGCGTTTCTATAAAATTACATTAATGAACCACATGGTCTGAGTTGGCATGCTCATTTTTTGCTATCGTTCACTTCCCATATGCTGTCAAGGATTGTACCGTCAATCCATTCGACAACGGCAACAACTTTATCTCCGTGCTCTGCCTTCTCTGCCTTTCTCCCGCAGGCGTCTTCCGCCTCCCTCTTTATCTCCTCTATGGTTTTTATAGGGAGTTCCGAGTTTTCGGTCGCCTCTATCAAATCCTTTCTTCTCGGGTTTATTGCTATGCCCCTTTCGGTGACGACCACGTCGATGAGCTCTCCGGGACCGACCAGAGTTGTCACCTCGTCCTTTATCATGGATGTGTTGCGCCGTACGGATGGAATCGTCAGTATCGTGCACTTTGCCAGCAGACTGTTCTGCCATCCCCCTATGCCGTGCAGCATCCTTCCGTCAGAGTGGGTGACAACGTTAGCATTGAAATTCACGTCCACTTCGGTTGCCCCGAGAACGATGGCATCCATCATCGAGGTCGTATTCCCCTTGGCATGGAAATTGTAGCACTGGAAAAGGTCGAAAAGAACATGATTCGGGTTTTTTCTCAAACTATCTATTGCTCTTAAATCAAAGCTCTGCCCGTCGAGTATATAATCCCCCAGTCCCTCTTCTAGAATGTCGACAACATAACCCGTCGTGCCCCCGACCATCGCCCTTGCCCTTGTCCCACTCTCCCTCATTATTTTTCCGAGGAAATTCACGAATGCCAGAGATATGCTTCCAGCGCCTGCCTGAAAACTGAACCCGTCGTGAAGCAGACCTGCATCGCCGAGAAAACGGGCGGCCATTTCCGCTATGCGCAGTTTGTCCGGGTCGGCTGTTATCTTTGTCGTGCCCGATACGATTTTTGACGGCTCCCCTATTTTGTCCATTACCACCACATAATCGACGTAATTGCCCACTATGTCCCACGGGTAGCACGGGAAAGGAACAAGATTGTCCGTCACGACTATGACTTTGTCCGCATACATGGAGTCCGGTTTGGCAAGGCTCAGCGGTCCGCAGGCTGATTTGCCGTAAAGCCCGTTGGCGTTGCCGAAGGCATCAGCGGTCGGAGCAGCCAGAACCGCAATGTCGATATGCACGTCTCCGTCCTGTATCGCCCTGTATCGCCCTCCGTGGGAGCGCAGAACACCCATGCCCTTCATTTTTCCTCTCGAACAGTAGTCACCCAGCGGTCCGTTCAAACTTCCTTCGATGTGGTGCACCACCCCTCTTTCCATGTGCTTTATTACGGGCTCATGGCACGGAAAAACAGCGCTCGGGAACCATCTCAAGTCCTTCACGCCCATCTCCGCAGCAATATCAAAAATCATGTTTGCGATAATATCTCCGTTTCTGAAATGGTGGTGGGTCGAGATGGTCATACCGTCTCTCAAACCGCATAGTTCCAGAGCCGTCCTCAAATCCCTTACCAGCTTGTTCCCGTCTGCCGGATAGTCGATGCATGTGGGAATAGGAGGCGCTGCCTTTCTTCCTTTCGGTCTGTATTTGTTCACGCCCTTGAAGGGTACGACACGGCGTCCGTTCACCACGGTTGGCACAAGTCTTCCTGCCGCATTTCTTACAAGCTCGTATTCTTCGTTCATGATACCTCATGCTGCTGACAGCGGGCTTTCGAATTTGTGCCACCCTTAAATAGATTTCCGATGTCTCTTGTCACGGGCGGGAGGACATCTGCAAAAATAAATTCATTGCCAGCCATGATATATGCTGGCTATGCCGTATGCAACTAACTATACTGTACTGTAATGGTCATAATGTTGTTTACTTTAAAGCAAGGACAAGAATAATTGATTCGTTTCAGTGTAACATCATGGCGTACCTCCCTTTCCGTACGGCAGGTTCTATATCTCGTATTCTTTCCCTTCTGCAAGAGCGGTAAAATGGCCTATCCCTTCTCTTGCCCCTCTTGCAAATACCACATCCTCAGCCTTCAAAACGGTGTTTTTGTCTATGTCATATATCCACTTTCCGTTTCTTTTTATGGCGATTATCCACATACCTGTTTTTGAAGCGAGTTCCATATCCCCCAGTTTCTTGCCGTTCAAAACGGATGAAGAAGAAATTACCGTTCTTATGAATACCTCATCCGATGCGAGAATGCTCTCTCTTATTATCGGGTGGAGTTCGACATCCCTCAGCTCGATGTCCGCTATTTCCCGCGCCCCATCCGCTATCATCTCGGAGCATATGGCAAGCTGAATCATCGCAAGAGCATCGTTCAATTCCAGTTCTTCTTTTTTCACATCGTTTATGGCAAGCCGCTGGAATTTGTCATTGAGTACATCTATAAATTCTTCCAGCTCATATACCTCCTCGGCAAGGTCTCTATTGTCGTATATCACGGCGGAATATGCCAGATCTACCATCAATTCCGATTTTTCCTTCAGTTCGAGCAGCATTTCTTCGGCTTCTTTTTCGCTCATTCCAGTACCTCTGTCTTACCTTTAAAAAATTTGTCAAGTTCCTCGAGCCCCTCCTCCGGCCCCACCCCGATTACCACATCTCCCTTCTTCAATTTGATATTTTTCGGACTGTAAAGCCATCTGTTCCCCCTCCTCAAAGCTATCACTCTGACACCTGTTTCCGATGACACATGAAGCACCGGAATACTTCTCCCGACAGCTGCAGAATCACCGTTTATGATCATCTTCATTATCATCTCGCCGGACTCTTTCAGAAGGCGGGGGAGCAACGGATGCCTCAATTTCACCGATAACAGTTTTACCATGTCGCCCGCCGCACCCGATATCATTTTGGCTGCCTCGGCCATCTGCAAAATGCCCGAAAGTTTTTCCGCATCTTCCTTCGTACGGGCGGCAAGCATCGTTGTCATGCGTATCTGGTAATTCAGCTTCTCCATGTGGACTTCCAAATATCTGACTTCCTCCGCTATATCGGAATTATTGAAAAGGATGGCGGAATAAGCAAGGTCTACCATCAATTCGGATGTGTTCTTCATTTCCACGAGCAGTTCCTTTATGCTGGTCGGCTCGTACTCTATTTCCTCAAACTCTGCTTCTTTCCAGCGAGGCTCTTTCATCTCGGGCATATAATCTGGCAATGTTTAAATATATATCGAAAACAAAGTTATAATCTTTTATACATCGTATGCTATTCATTGATGTGGTGAGAGCGTGATAAAGGCATACATACTTATACTAGTATATGTGGGGAAGTTGGGAGAAGTGCTTGATAAATTGAGAAAGATGGATAATATAAGAAGCATTGCCGTCACCACCGGTGATTATGACATAATACTGAGAGTGTCTGTCGAAACTCTCGAGGAATTGATGGAGGTAACAGACAAGATACAGCTTGCAGGAGGCATAAAGAGAACCACCACGTCAGTCATAGAAAAAGAGATAGAATTATGAGAATAAGAATAAGGAAGAAATACCTGTTCTATGTCCTGCTGATTATCTCCTCGATTATAGCGGCTGCAGGAACGTCGGTAGACAGCATCATATCATACTTTTACATAAAAAATCCGTGGGTTTTCGGCGTATCCATCTTTTTTGTCGGTGTATTTGTTACCTTTTTTTTGTCATTGTTTCTTTCCATACCTGTGGGGGGGAAAAGCATCGGCTCAAAGATAGACCCGTCCTTTAAGAGAGTGAGACTCATAAAGAAGGAGGAGGTCGGTTACCATATTATGGCGGGCATGGGAAATGCAGTTACCAGCCTTGGGTATTTTTATGTGGTATCTGCCTTTGTCGACCCGTCAGCCGTGCTGCCTTTCTTTCAGGTAGTCATACTTTACCTCCTGATAGTTGAATCGCTGTCGGAGAAGGATGCACCCACGCTTGCGGAAATAGAGTCATCGATAATAGTGACTTTCGGAGCCATAATGGCATCCATTTCTCTATCTGGAGTAATAAACGTCAAGGCACTGCTTGTCATATTTCTCATAATGAATCCGGGGTGGGTACTGCTGGCAATATACCAGAGAAAACTCAAGCTCATGAGAATAAACGAAAGCCACAATGATTCAATAAATATCCGGTTGTGGAACGTTATATTCACGACTATATTCACGTCCGCCATCATATTCGTTTATAACAAAAATTATTTCCTTGAGGCAGTCGACGCCTCGTTGAAATACTATCCATGGCTGTCGCTCACAATGGGAGTTGCCTTCTTTTCGTATGTGCTTTATATAAGGGCATTAGGTATGGGAAAAGCAAGCATATCTCAGGCTGTCAAGGCTTCCACGATAATTTTTGCCATACCGTTCTCGCTGCTCCTTTCTCGCTACATGAACTTCTCATTCTCCGCAAGTCCTACCCTGCTTGTAATAAAGATTATGGGCATAACTCTCGTGGTGCTGGGCGTCATGACTTTTGCATTGACGGACGTACGGGCGTACGTTTTCATAAATGCGAAAGGGGACCAATCTATAGAAGAACTGATGGAAAAGGTGTGGCACATAAGGGGGGTTGTTGCCGTATCCGCACTTGCCGGGAAGCATGATGTGCTTGCAAAGGTGCGCATAAGAACTCTGGGAAAGGGATACGAACGGATTATCAGAAGGTTAGAGGGAATTGACGGCATAGAGACGTTCAACTGGGAATCGGTGCTCAAGGAGTGGGAGGAGATTTAGGCATTTTTATATACAAAAAAAGGATGCAATCATGATGAGGATAGGGCTGATAGGCGGTACGGGCATATATGATTTTGAGGGCAGCGCCGTGGACATCGAGACTGCCTACGGAAATGTCAGGGTTGTTCATGCAACCATGGATGGCAGAGATATGTTTTTTATTCCCCGGCATGGAAAAGAGCATGCCGTCCCGCCCCACAGGATAAACTACAGGGCTAACATACAGGCGTTCAGCAATGCCGGAGTCGAACGCATAATTGCGATAAGCACCGTCGGCTCCATGAAGAAAAGCATACCTGCCGGCAGTTTGTTCGTTCCGGACGATTTCATAGATTTTACGAAACGCTCCTCAACATTTTTTGATGATGAAGTCGTGCATGTTGATATGAGCCAGCCTTTCTGCCCCGAGGTGAGGAATGCCGTAATGAAAGCTGCGAAAAGGCACGGCAGGGTTTTTGAAGGCATATATGCAACAACCGAAGGCCCAAGATTCGAGACGAAGGCAGAGATAGCCATGATGAGCAGGTTTGCCGATGTTGTAGGAATGACGCTTGTGCCGGAGGCGGTGCTTGCGCGTGAGAGAGGAATATGCTATGCCTCGCTGTGCATCGTTTCCAACATGGCTGCAGGGCTGCAGCAGAGCCTGCCCGCAGACGAAATAGCATCGATATACGAAAAAATGAGGAAGGTCGTGATGGGCGTGGTGCTTGAAGCAGCAGAACTAATTCCGGAAAAAAGGAACTGCGAATGCGGCAGGGCGGTCGAGCACGGACGTCTGTGAGCAAAGTTTTTATTCCAAAGCATTCTTTTTCAAAAGTGATTGAATACGCGGAGCAGGAATACAGCGATGATGAGATATACTCTCTTCTCACCCCCGAGGTCAGGGAATGGTTCAAAAGCAAGTACGGCACGTTCACCCCTCCCCAGAGATATGCCGTAAAGGAGATACGCGACGGGAAGAACACTCTCATATCCTCCCCGACAGGCTCCGGAAAAACCCTCTCTGCGTTCCTTGCCGCAATAAACGAACTTTTGCTTCTCGCCAAAAAAGGCAAACTCGAAGATAAAATTTATGTGCTTTATATCTCACCCCTCAAAGCCCTCAACAACGATATAGAGCGCAATCTGGAGGAGCCTCTGGAAGAAATATACTCGATGCACAACATAAAGGATGTCATAAGGGTGGGTGTGAGAACAGGAGACACAACTCAAAAAGAACGGCAGCAGCAGGCGAGGAAGCCACCCCATATCTTCATTACGACCCCTGAAAGCCTTTCCATTGTTCTCAATGCACCAAAATTTTCTCAAAAATTGAAGGAAGTAAGGTGGGTCATAGTTGATGAAATACATTCCCTTGCAGACAACAAAAGAGGTTCCCATCTGTCCCTTTCCCTCGAACGGCTGGTATACGGCATGAGAAAAAAGCCCGTGAGAATAGGACTTTCTGCAACCATCTCTCCCATGGAGGAAATTGCAAAATTTTTGGCGGGGAACAGAAGAAAATGCCTCATCGTCGATGTGAACTTTTTAAAAAAGGTGGACATCAAGGTCATCTCGCCTGTTGAGGACGTGGTATACACCCCCGTTTCGGAGTCGTCGGATGCACTGTACAGGACACTTGATGAGCTGATATCAAAACATAGAACAACACTCATTTTTACGAATACAAGAAGCGCAACAGAAAGAGTTGTGTTCAATTTGAAAAAGCGATTCAGCAAGTATGAAGGAAACATAGAGGCACATCACGGCTCTCTTTCAAGGGATGTACGCATAGATGTCGAAGAGAGGTTGAAAAGGGGTGAGTTGAAATGTGTCGTTTCCTCCACCAGTCTCGAGCTCGGGATAGACATCGGCTACATCGACCTTGTGGTTTTGCTGGGCTCGCCGAAAAGCGTAACAAGAGCATTGCAGCGCATTGGCAGAAGCGGGCATTTTTTGCATGAAGTTTCGAAAGGCAGGATAGTCGTGCTTGATAGAGACGATTTGGTGGAGTGTACCGTTCTTGCAAGAGAGGCAAAGAAAGGAAGGCTCGACCGCGTGCATATACCGCGAAATGCTCTAGATGTTCTAGCCCAGCATATTGTCGGTATGGCAATAGAGAGGAAATGGGAAGTGAAGGAAGCACTGAAGGTGATAAGACGGGCATATCCGTTCTCCTCGCTTCCCGAAAAGGATTTCATAGACCTTCTCAGATATCTTTCGGGCGAACATGAGGAGCTGGAAGGAAGAAAGATATACGGAAAGATATGGTTTGACGAAAACGAAAAATCTTTTGGAAGGAGAGGGAAAATGGTGCGCCCCATATACTACCTCAATATAGGCACCATACCGGATGAGACCGGCATAAAAGTTTATGCTGTTCCGAAGAATTATGTCGGCAAGGTTGAAGAGCCGTTTGTTGAAAGATTGAAAAAGGGAGATATATTCGTGCTTGCCGGAAAAACTTATGAGTTCATAAAATCGAAGGGCATGAGAATTTATGTAACACCTCGCCCTGACGCCTCTCCCACAATACCTTCATGGTTTTCCGAACAACTTCCTTTGAGCTACGATTTGGCGATGCAGATAGGTGCATTCAGAAGAAAAACGGAGATGGCAATAAAGAAAGGAAAGGGAGGTAATATCGGCAAAGCAATAAAGGAATATTTTGCAGAGCAGATGTATTTCTCCGTGCCCAATGACAGAAAAGTGGTTGTAGAGAATTTTGCAAGGGACGGTTACCGCCACCTGGTTGTTCATACTCTCGTGGGTAGACGTGCCAATGATGCGATTGCGAGGGTGTTTGCATACCGTTTGTCGAAGATAAAAGGGTTCAATGTACGACTTGCAATAAATGACAACGGGTTTGACATGATGTATTCCTCAAAGAAGAGGGATGTAGGGGATGATGACGTAATCGCTCTTTTCTCGGCGAAGGATTTGAAGGAACATCTGAAAAATGCTTTGAAGAATACCGAAATGCTGAAGAGGCGTTTTCGTCATGTTGCAACCCGTTCATTCATGATTCTAAAAAACTATCTGGGGCATGAGATGAGCGTGTCACGCCAGCAGAGGAATGCTTCCATGCTTTTTAAAGTTGTGAATGAAATTGACCCCGAATTTCCGGCATTGAAGGAAACCTACAGAGAAATTATGGAAGATGCCATGGACATAGAAAATGCGGAAAGTTTTCTGGGCATGGTGGAAAAAGGAAAAATAAAGGTTCATATCATAAGGGCAGGGCTTCCGTCTCCTTTTTCCTTCAACATACTTGCAATGGGCTCGACAGACGTTGTCCTCATGGAGGACAGAAAAATGCTCGTGCAGCAGATGCACAGAGAGGTTATGGGGGCAATAAGGAATGAAAAGTGAGGTGGAGATATGGGACGGTATATTTGCAACAAACGATTACTGCCTCAATATTCCGGAGGAACGGTCGGTCATAATCGCTGATTTGCACCTCGGATACGAGGGGGTGTTGTGCATGGAAGGCGTTGCCATGCCCAGATATCAGGGGAAAGTTATTATGGAACGCCTTGACAACATTATGAAAAGGTATGGACCGGAGAAAGTGATTGTCAACGGCGATTTCAAACATAACTTCGGAAGAAATCTGGAGCAGGAGTGGCGTGAAGTAAGCAATATGCTAAAATTTTTATGCAGAGAAAGCGAGGTTGTACTTATAAGAGGGAACCATGACAATTTTTTGAAAACAATCGCCTCAAAATTCGGTGTTCCAATGATGGATGAATATGAGGTTGCCGGTGCCACAATTTCCCACGGCCATAGGCGCATAGAAGGAAAGAGAATAATAATCGCCCATGAGCATCCTTCAATAAAGTTGAGGGATAAAGTGGGAGCAACTATCTCTTTGCCATGCTATCTCTTTTCCGATGAAATCATCGTTATGCCTGCATTTTCCCCTCTTGCATCTGGAACGGATGTTTCGTCTGCGGATGCTGGCGATTACCTCTCCCCTGTGTTAAGAGGCTGTGACATGGATAAATTCAAAGTGCTGGCAATAAGCGAGGTGGGCCTGCTCGATTTTTCAACTGTAGGGGATATAAGACGGGCCGGAAAAAGCATCACCTACAAAAGATAAATATATACAAAACAGATACGGATTCTCGCAGATGAAAGGACGATTTGGCAGTAAGCAATCATCTGTTTTGATGCAAGAGTCAGGTGAAAAATGATCGAGTTGAAAAATCGATTTATATTTGCACCCATAAAACTTGGATACAGCGACGGAGAAGGACATGTTACCGAACGCCATATAAATTTTTATTCTGCAAGAAGCAGATATCTCGGGGCAGTTATCATTGAGCCGCTGTACATGGATAGAGGGCTGAGAGAGATACCGACCCAGCTTGGGATTGACAGCGATGAAAAAATAGATGGGCTGAAAAAACTGGTTGATTCGATTCACAAATTTGATACAAAGGTTATCGCCCATCTAAACCATCCCGGAAGGATGGCTAATCCGAAAATTGACGGAAATTACTTTGTTTCTTCCACAGATAAAGCATGCGAAAACGGAGGGGCAACTCCTAGGAGAATGGATAGAGAAGACATGGAGAAGGCAAAAAAATTATTTGTTGATTCTGCCATAAGGGCTGAAAAAGCCGGTTTCGATGGTATAGAATTGCAATTTGGCCATGGCTACCTCATGGCACAATTTATCTCTCCATCTGTCAATGACAGAGACGACGAATATGGGGGAAGTTTTGAGAACAGAATAGGATTTCCACTTAATGTGCTGAAAGAAGTGAAAAAATCTGTGGATTTGCCCATTATCGCTCGCATAAGCGGAGATGAAATGATTACCGATGGTATAAAGCTGGAGGAAATGAAGAAATTTTCAAAAATTCTTGAGGAAAATGGCGTTGAGGCATTGCATGTAACCGCCGGAACCGTATGCTCAACTCCTCCGTGGTTCTTCCAGCACATGTTCATACCGAAGGGAAAGACATGGGAGTTGGCAGAGGAAATCAAAAAGCAAGTTTCGATACCCATAATATTTGTTGGAAGAATAAACACCTTTGAGGACATAGAAAAGTTGAGACGGAAGGCAGATTATATTGCCATAGGGAGAGGACTGGTTGCTGACCCTGATTTTGTCGGAAAGTATCTGAAAAAAGTTGAAGGCATACCCCGCCCGTGCATGGCGTGCAGCGACGGCTGCCTCGGAGGAGTAAAATCGGGACAGGGGCTGAGATGCGTGGTAAATCCGCTTGTGGGAAACGATTCATTCAAACTTGAGAAAGCAGGCAAGCCGAAACGTTATGCCGTTGTCGGAGGGGGGCTGGCGGGGATGGAGGCAGCCCTGACTCTCAGAAAAAGAGGTCATACTGTTACTCTTTACGAAGCGGAGGCACTGGGTGGCCAGTTCAACCTTGCCTGCCTGCCGCCCAATAAAGAAAATCTTTCAAAGATTGTTGAATTTTACAAATCCGAACTGGAGAGCTATGGAATCGGTGTAATTTATAAAGAGGCGGACGAGAGCATCGCGGACATGGGGTATGACGGTGTGCTGCTGGCGACCGGCTCCCGGCCTGCCATTCCGCGGATAGAGGGGCTTGAGAAATATTACTGGGCGGAGGTTTTGAGGGATGAGAATCTTTTTGATGGAAAAAAGGCGCTGATAATAGGCGGAGGACTGATAGGAATCGAGGTGGCAAACAAACTTCTGAAGAGAGGGAACGAGGTCATTATCGTGGAGATGTTCGGGGAGGTGGCAAGAGGAATGGAAGCGATAGAGAAAACGCTTACGATGAAATCTCTTGAAAAAGGAGGAATATTAATTTATCTCAACTCCCGTGTTGCCCGGGTCGATAAGAAAAAGGTTTTCGTTGAAGGGGAGCATAACATGGTCATAGATAATGTCGACCACATAATTCTTGCTGCCGGCATGAAGAGCTACAATCCGCTGGAAGAGAAATTGAATGGTAACATTCCGGTATGGGTCATTGGGGATGCAAAGAAGGTGGGCAAGGCACAGGATGCAATAAAAGACGCTTTTGAAACTGCAAAAAATCTGTGATGCAACAGAAATTCATTTAAACCGGATGCCGCTAAACCATTATGAAAATCACCTTCGTCCAGACGGGCGGAAGCATCGACAAGGATTATCCGAGGGCAACGAAGGGTTATGCCTTCGAAATCGGTGAGGCTGCGGTGAAAAGAATTCTGAAGCGATTAAATCCGAATTTCGATTATGAAGTTGTTCCCCTTCTGCAGAAAGACAGCCTGGACATGACAGACGGGGACAGGGAAAAAATACATTTGACATGTGAAAACGCAGGGAACAGGGTAATCGTCACCCACGGTACGGACACGATGCTAAAGACAGCGGAAAAATTGAGCGATATTGACGGGAAGGTGATAATTCTCACGGGGGCAACGAAGCCCGAACTTTTCAAAAATTCTGATGCTGAATTCAACATAGGAACCGCAATAGGTGCAATTAACGTGCTCGAAGACGGGGTATATATTGCAATGAACGGCAGGGTCTATGCATGGGACGAGGTCAAAAGAGATGAAAGAACGGGGAAGTTCGTGGAGAGATAAAACCCAAGAGTTTTTATAAAAAATCCCTATTCCCTCGAACCAATGACAAGAATAAAAGCCGGAAGAATAGCATTTATGTGGTTGATATCCCTTGGTCTGATAGCCGCAATGGTTTTTTCATTTGCATTGCCATCTCTTGCAGCAGGAGACGGAGATAGCAACGATATTCACTCGGTACTTGAGGTACAAAAGTATACCCGTTCCATACACATAATGGCAATGCTCCTAGCAGGTTTTGGCTTTCTGATGGTGTTCGTCAGGGGGTATGGGCGTTCAGCATTGACCGCCACATTTTTGATGGTCAGCGTGGCAATACCTGTTTACATGGCAATAAAAGATACGGGCATATTCGGAATTTCGGCAGATGTGATGAACAAATTCATACTGTCCGAGTTCGCAGCCGCCGGTCTTCTGATTGCGGCGGGGGCGGTGCTGGGGAGGCTGAAGATGTACCAGTATATTTTGCTGGGCATACTTTTCGTTCCATTTTACATGTTCAACGAGTGGGTACTTCTGGAAGGAGGACTGGGATTGATAAATGCCGGGAGCATTGTGGATACAGGCGGGTCGATTGTGATACATGCCTTCGGAGCGATATTCGGCGTTGGGGTTGCCACTGCGCTGACCATGAAAAAGGATATTGACGTGCCTGTAGAATCAGATTACATGAGCGAGAGATTCTCGATGCTTGGAAGTATGATCCTCTGGATTTTCTGGCCCAGTTTCTGCGCCGCCCTTGTTCCTGTGGAGCAGGTCCCGCAAACGGTCGTGAATGTTGTTCTTGCCCTTTCTGGTTCCACGCTGGCAACATATTTTGCTTCCGTTTATCTCAGAGGTAAGATGTCAGTAGCAGATGTTGCAAATGCTTCGCTTGCAGGGGGGGTTGCAATAGGTTCTACCTGTGTCTACGCCTCTACCTATGAAGCCATGGCGATAGGAGTGCTGGCGGGATTGCTTTCCACATTCGGGTTTGCAGTGATACAACCAAGGCTACAGAGAAAACTGGCAATGGTGGATACTTGTGGCGTGTCAAATCTTCACGGTTTCCCGGGTCTGATGGGTGGACTGGCTGCACTGTTTGTTGTGACAGGCATAAGCATTCAAAGTCAGATACTGGGGATTGTTCTGATGAGTGCCATCGGGGCTGTTGCGGGCATTTTTACTGGAAAGATTCTGTCACTTACTGGAAGGAAAGAAACGCTGTACGAGGATAAAGGAGAGTTCTTGGAAGCCGAATGATAATATTGCCGGGTAAGTTAAAATATCTATACCGCATATAAAATTAAAATGGGAAAAGGCATGGGACTATGGTCCGCAATATCCATCGGTATCGGCGGGATGGTGGGTGCAGGTATTTTTTCTATTCTGGGAATTGCATGTGATATGGCAGGCAATGCCGTATACATCTCCTTTATCATTGCAGGGGGAGTTGCACTCCTCAGCACTTATTCATACGCAAAATTGGGTGCAAAATTTCCTTCTGCAGGAGGCCCCGTCGAATTTCTGGTAAGAGGTTTCGGAGACGGTGTATTGAGCGGCGGATTTAACATTCTCATGTGGATTGGTTATGTATTTGCTCTTGCTCTTTATGCAAGGGCATTTGCCGCATATTCCATGACTTTCTTCTCCAATGCACCCCAGATATGGCTGAATGTTTCAGCAACAGGAATAATCCTCCTATTTACCGCTGTCAACTTCATAGGGGCAAAAGCTGTGGGGCGGTCGGAGTTGTTCATAGTTTCGGTAAAGGTCGGGATACTCGTATTCTTCGCTGTCGTAGGCTTTTTCTTTATCAAACCGGAACTACTGTCATTGTCCGAATGGCCGCCTGCGAGTGACATATTCTTCGCTGCAGCGGTGGTGTTCATGGCATACGAAGGTTTCGGATTGATTACGAATGCAGCCGAGGATATGAAAAATCCTGAAAAAACACTGCCGAAAGCTCTCTACCTGAGTGTTATCATCGTTATTGCGATATACATCAGTGTTTCAATAGCTGTGATAGGAAATCTTCCTCTGCCCGAAATTGCGAATGCAAAAGATTACGCGCTTGCCGCAGCCGCCAAGCCGTTTCTTGGTATAATAGGATTCAGAATTATAGCCATTGCAGCCCTGTTTTCGACATCATCAGCCATCAATGCCACCCTTTACGGAGGAGCCAACATCAGTTACATGATTGCGAAAGACGGGGAGCTGCCAGAAATTTTTGAGAGAAAAGTATGGGGAAAAAGCACGGAAGGACTTTTTATAACAGCCGGTTTGGTTATTTTATTTGCGAATTTGGTTGATCTGGGAGGTATCGCCATGCTCGGAAGTGCTTCCTTCCTTTTGATATACGCAGCAGTAAATATTGCCCATCTCCGTTTATATAAAAGGACGGGGGCGAATATTTACGTCATATGGCTATCCATAATCGGATGCCTCACGGCATTTGTCATATTGGCATATTATCTTTTAGGACACTCTATGATGACACTGATTGTGCTTGTTGCCGTCCTGGCATTGTCATTTGCAGTGGAGATGGCATACAGAAAACATTATAACAGAAAGCTGAAAATCAGAGAAAAAAACCGGCATTAACTCCAGAAGTAAAAGGATATATGTATCTGTTTTCATTCTCGGGTGGATGCAGCATCTCGTCATAACGTTGTCCTTCGGTGCAATAACAGGCTTCATACTCGGGTTGCTCGGCGGAGGAGGCTCAATAATAACAATCCCCATACTTGTTTATGCAGTGGGACTTGATGTTCACTCTGCAATTGGCACTTCCCTCGTTATTGTCGGGGCAAATGCTCTGATGGGAGCAGCTGTATACGCACACAGAGGAGAAGTACGCATAAAAGGTGGCATCATTTTCGGGTCGATGTCAATGGTCGGGGCAATTCCGGGCGCATTTTCAAGCAATCTTTTTTCGGGAAAAATACTTTTGCTCCTTTTTTCCGCCCTCATGGTCGCTGTCGCCATAAATATGATGCGCAGGAATTGCTGCGTTGCTAAAAATGCAAAACAAACATGCAATCATCTGAGACTGGCACTGCTCGGCGTGGGGGTGGGATTTTTGACGGGTTTTTTCGGTGTGGGCGGTGGTTTTTTGATAGTTCCTGCACTCATAATGTTTGAGAAATTTCCGGCAAGGGAGGCGATAGGCACCTCCCTTTTGATAATATCAATGGCTTCCTTCTCCGGCCTGGTGGCACATGCACATGTGGGCTCCGTTGATTTTGGAATTGCGGGACTTTTCATTCTCGGTGGGCTGGCAGGCAGCATTGTCGGCATATCCTTTTCAAGAAAAATTGATGAGAGTGCAATTACCAGAACATTCGGATGGTTCCTTATCGCTATCGCCCTCTATATCATTTACAGGAGCATTGCATAATCAGAATTTATACGATTTTAATTTATTATAAATTTCGTGCAGCAATCCGATAAAGTTTGCCAGGAATTTTTCTTTTCTTTCCAGCCGCCTCATGAGAACCGCCTGCTCGGAAACAAAAAGTTTCTTCATATGGTATATGTCAATCTTAGGCGAGAAGAAAACGTAAATAGGAATGCCCGCTAAAATAACCATCGAGCCGATAACTTTGTCAAATAGGGAGGTGGAATAAAGCAGGTAGAGAGATATGGCAATGCCGAACCATGGAATTATGTTCTGCCCGTGCAACTTCTTTCCCCTGTTATTCTTGAGTACAATCAACGAAAGGCTTACCAAAAGAAATGCAAATGAAAGATTGAAAACGGAAAATGAAATAAGCCTTGACAACCCCGAAAAAATTGAGAGGGCAAATGCGATTATACACTGGGCTATCAAACCCATATAAGGCGTACCGTATTTTTTGTGTATTCTGGAAAAGATTTTTGGAAATAAACCGTCGATGGACATGGCGTAGGACAAACGGGCGGTTCCGAGAACTCCCGCCTCATCGGAGCCGGCAACCGACACCAGCGCACCCGTTCCCATGATTGCTGCTCCCGCACTTCCGAAAATGACAGAACCGACGAGCAACAGGGGCGTTGGGCTTCCTGCCATGTCCTTCCAGTTAACCGTGCCGTACACAACAAAGTTGGTAGAGAGATAGAAGAGCATGACGATTGCCATGCCCGTAATTATTGCTTTTGGTATTGTTTTCCTCGGATTTTTCACTTCGCTTGCCGGCAGGGTTCCCATCTCAAATCCGACATAAGCCCAGAATACAAGAACTACGGCGGTTCCTACATTTTTTAAACCCAGCGGTAGAAAGGGAATGTAATTTTTCGAAAGTATGCCTGGATTGATGATGAAAAATGCAATTCCTCCGAAAATCATGAGAATTAAAGGCGAAAGCTTGATAATGGTGAGGACATCGTTGACACGCCCCGCTGCTTTAACGCCCAGTATATTTACTAGAGTGAGAGAGAGCAAAAACAAACCTTTCACTGCAACTTCCTCCAGAGAATTCAGAGGAATAAAGTACTGAAGGTATTTTGTAAAGGCTATCGCAAAAACAGGAAGGGCAAGAATTTCGGCAATCCATATGCTCCATCCGGTGAGGAAACCGTAAAAATCGTCGAAGGCATGAGAAACAAAGGCAAACGGTCCTCCGACTTTCGGCACGTAATAACTGCAGTATGCAAAAATCAGGGCAATGGTGGTGGCGAACAAACCTGCAATAAGCCATACGATTATTGAGAACGGCCCCACCAGCCCGGCGGTCAGCGCAGATGCAATATAGATATCAGCCCCGACGATTGAGCCGACGACTATGTTCGTCAAATCAAAGAATGTCAAATCTTTTTTGACCGCCATATCATGAGATAGCAATACCGCCTATAAATGTTGTCTATCAAGGCATTGAGAATGCACACCCACAGCCATTCGAGAGAGCATTTGATGTTGTTTCCGGTATCTGATTTATCGACAATTTTCAAAAAATTTAGAAAAGATATTATATACATGTTAGATTACGATTCAATGGGATGGGATGAGATAGACTCAGATGGCATAGACATTGAGGAAATGTCGCACAGAATAAGGGATTTTCTGGAAGTAGAGATAAAGGTTTGCAGGGAATGCAAGGAGAACGCAAAGGGGCCGTTTGATTAGGCACGCAAACCCGAAAAATGCTGATATTCCCTTCCTAGTCTTGTTGCTGCCCTACAAATTTTCCGTATTCGAACAGGTTTCCGGCCTGATATATATCCATCTGGACTTCCGACATCGGCTTTGCCTTTTCAATCTCACTGCCGTCCTTTTTTATAATCCCTGTTTCGAGGTTGACGGAAATAATGTCTCCGTTCCCAAAGTTATTTTCATCCATCCCGGGGCATTCGAGTATAGGGAGCCCGGAGTTTATCGCATTTCTCTTGTATATGGAGCCGAATGACTTGGCAATTATTGCCTTTATGCCGAGAGAGATAAAGCAATCAACGGCCTGCTGGCGCGATGAGCCCGCACCGAAATTCTTCCCTGCTATAATTATGTCGCCCTCTCTCGCCTTGTCAGGAAAATCTTCCCATCCATCGAGATTGCCGAGAGCATATTTCCCCATATCCGCCACATTCGTTATGTGCAAATATTTGTTGTGAAAAATCATGTCCGTATCTATATCGTCGATAAGATTACCTTCCTTCCTGAGCACCCATATTCTTCCGGTGATAACCGTGTCCTTCATTCTGCCACCTCCTCGGGAGATGTGATATACCCTTTCACGGCGCTTGCTGCGGCGGTGGCGGGGCTGGCCAGATAGATTTCTCCGGGGCCTTGTTTGCCCTTGTAGTTTCTGTTGGTCGTGGAAAGTTCGACCTCGCCTTCGCCGACGAGACCGGGCATACCTTCGGCACATCCGCCGCACCCGGGATTGGTGAGCACTACGGCACCGGCGTCCGCAAATATGTCAGCCAGCCCGCTCTTTATGGTTTTCAGCCACACTTCCTTCGTTGCCGGTGTAATTCTCAAATTTACCCCTTTCTTTACCTTTCTGCCCTTCAAAATTTTTGCCGCAGCCACCATGTCCCCGTACCTACCGTTCGTGCAGGAGCCTATGAACACGGAATCGATTTCGGTTCCCTCCAGATCAGAAACATTACTTATGTTCGTGGGTTTGGGAGGCGATGCAACCATGGGCTCAAGCCCTTCGATATCTATGTCGATTTCCTTCACGTAGTTTGCGTCTATGTCCGCATGCACACCCTCAACATTCCTGCCAGCTCGCCTGCTGATGAAATCCGTTACTTTGTCATCCGGGGGTATGAACGCTATTATGCCGCCCATCTCCGTCGTCTGGGATGCAAGAGTTATCCTGCCGTCGATGTCCATGCCGTCTATTGCATCACCATAATACTCAGCAGCCATTCCCAGCATGCCCGAGGAACCGAGTTTCTTCATGACCGCAAATGTCAAATCGCGGGGCGTCGCAGGCCATCTGTAGGTGCCATGAACGTTGATTTTCATGGTCTCCGGAACCTCGAACCACGTCTTTCCCGTCCTGAAAGCAAATGCTATGTCCATGTCGCCCATGCCCTGCCCGAAGGCACCTATTGCCCCCAGTATGTTGTAATGGCTGTCCGTTCCCACTGCCGTCGAGCCGGGGGTTACAATCCCCTTTTCAATAAGAACATGAGTTCCTATGCCTGCATCGATGTCAAATATGCCCATTCCCGTTTCCTTGGCAAATTTTCTGCACGTCTGCTGGTTTATTGCATATTTTATTGTCTTTGCAGGAACGCTCAAATCGAATGTGAAGAATGTCTTTTTGGGGTCTGCAAGGTATTTGTCTTTGTAATTTTCTTTCAGATGTTTGACGACATTCGGGCCGCCAAAATCCCTTGCCGTTCTGACATCCAAGTCGAGCCATACAATGCTGCCCGGCTTCACATTGCCGTTTGAATGGTGCTGAAAAATTTTTTCTATTATCGTCTTTCCCATTGCCCAAGTAATGCGATACAATTTTTATATATTTAGGGCGCATCAGACATGTACCGCAGATGGCGTTTGTTCCCCAGTAACAAACTCGTCAGCTTGAAAATTGAATGGAGTCACTGCACGTCTGGCAAAACCCATGCTAGGGCAATGTGCCGTGACATACCAGTTTTACGCCAGTGAAAATGAAAAAATCTGGTAACGGGTATTAGCTAATTTGTGATACCGGAAGCCCTCCGTTCTTTGCCATCAGTGAAAAGCCAGACAGAAACAGAAAAGGGCCTGAATCCGAATTGCTAAAAGGAATATTGATAACTATGCCTGTGAATCCTATAAGGTTTATTGCTATGGTTTCGTTGCTGGTTTTTTGCGTCTGGAAACCATTCAATCCGAGAGTGGATATTGTTCCCTCGTCCATCGCAAGCACCCCGACCGGGAGAAGAATTCTCAACGGAACGAGATGGGTGAGCACCATGATCGTGAGGTAAATTATGGGGGACAACACTATGCCATTTCCTGCAAGTGCGGCTAGAATATAGCCCACGGTAAATATCATCAGCCCCCTGCCGACAGCATTAACATAGCAGAGGGTGTTGGATATGTTTTCATATACTGCGGGCGAGTTAAAAAGGCTTATGCCGGAACCGCTCAATAACGAGTATGCCTTACCATCATTTCCATCCAGCATGCCTTCTCTATCCAGAAATGATATGCCTGCCATAATCCCATTTTTATCCCCTCTTTCCAGTGCATTGTTCATTTGTTCGAGACGATGCATTATAATTTCTGCCTTCGCCTTAGTCACATCTATTACGATATTCTTTTCCCCATGACCATAGAATATACTTGTTGTTATGGAAATCATTTTATTGTTTTCGGATTCCGTGCTTGTACCCATAGCAGGCAGAAATGCCGAGAGAGCCATAATGGCAACTGCAAAAATGCTTGCAATTTTCACAAATTTTTTCATGATTATTTATTGTTTATGCCTTACTTAAACATATCGAACAAAAGGCAATGCAGGGGGAGGGATTCGAACGGAGAAAAAGACATCGCAAAAAATCTCGGAAAATCCCGCAATTTGTGTAGGACATGGGAACTCCCCTCTTCCCCTCTTTTTTTATCCCCCAGTCAAGCTTTTTTTGCACGTGAGTTGACAGAAAAGTTGACGGACGGGGGGTTGCATGGGGACTGATCTCTCCACAAAAGACAGAATCTACAACCTCCTTGCCGAGGGATTTGCACAGACGAGAGTGGCAGGAATACTCCGTGTGAGCAGACAATATGTCAGCAGGGTGGCAAACAATCTCGTAAACAACGGATTTCTCGTATGCATAAATCCGAAAGGAAATCCGAAGTTGTACAGGGCAACAACCAAGCCATATGTACAGGGCAACAACCAAGCCATATTTTGTGGGAAAGAAGCCTGTCAACAAAAT
>CAZQQE010000003.1:0-23095 GCA_964595325.1 uncultured Thermoplasmatales archaeon
TTCAAATTATGCTTTTCTCCGAAGAAAGCCACGACGTTTTCCGCTATCTCCGGACCTATCTCATATATCGAAAGCAACTCCTCCCTGCTTGCTTTCATCAGATTTTCAAGGCTGCCGAATTTCTTTGCCAGCAAACGGGCGACATGCTCACCTACATTCGGTATGCCCAGAGCGTAGATAAATCTTGCAAGAGAGCGGTTCTTGCTTTCCTTGATAGCCTGCAGCAAATTATCAACCGATTTTTCCGCAAAGCGCGGCAATTTCATCAAATCTTCCTTTTTGATAAAATAAAGGTCACTGACACCCTTTATCAACCCGCTGTCAACCATCATATCCACTGTTTTACCACCAAGACCTTCGATGTCCATCGCTCCTTTGGAAGCAAAATGGGCTATGGCACGCTTTAACTGAGCAGGACATGAAAGCCCGCCTGTACAACGATAGAATGCTCCTTCCTTAACAACATCGGAACCACAAACCGGGCATTTATCTGGAATATGGAACTTCTTCTCCCTCCCTGTTCTTTTTTCCTTCATCACCTCAACAACCTCTGGAATCACATCCCCTGCCCTTGCAACTTTGACCGTATCACCGATGCGGATATCCATATGGTCGATGAAATCCTGATTGTGAAGCGTTGCCCTTGAAACAGTCACACCCTTCACATCAACCGGCTTGAGCAATGCAACAGGTGTGAGCGTGCCTGTCCTCCCCACCTGCACGACTATGTCAACTATCTCGGTCACCTCCTCTCTAGGAGGAAATTTGTATGCAATAGCCCATCTGGGCGAACGGCTTTTTGTTCCAAGCTTTTCCTGATAATCAAATCTGTTGACTTTTATTACAACACCGTCTATTTCGTAGGAAAGGCCATTCCTCTTTTCAGCCATATCTTCATGATACCTTATACCCCCATCGATATTCCTGCACTTCTCCACCAGAGAATTCACCTTCAGCCCCCACTTTTTAAGCGACTGGAGAGCCTGCCACTGGGTGTCGATGCCGCCGTAACCTTCAATACCGAGTATCTCGTAGAAGAATATGTCGAGCGGGCGCTCGGCCGTCTCCGCCGGGTCGAGCCGGCGGAGGGAACCCGCGGCAGCATTCCGGGGATTTGCCATCGGCTGCTCTCCTCTTTCGATCATTTTTTTGTTGAGTTCTTCAAAATCGTTTATGTGCATGATGACCTCGCCGCGAACGGCAAGCATGTCCGGTACCTTGGTTTCATGAATTCGAAGAACGAGCGGAACAGCCCTTATCGTTTTTATGTTTTCTGTCACGTCTTCCCCGTTTATACCGTCTCCTCTTGTCGAACCCCTCACAAGTCTCCCGTGTTCGTAGATAAGCTCGACTGATAAACCGTCCAGTTTTGGTTCCGCCACGTATTCGACACTTTCAACTCCCAACTCCCTTCTCACACGCTCATCAAATTTTTCGACTTCCTCTTTTTCCAGTACGCTGTCAAGACTGAGCATGGGTTTCACATGCGTTACCGTGGCAAACTCATTTGCAGGGGTAGCACCCACACGCTGTGTCGGCGAGTCAGGCGTTACAAGCTCGGGAAATTTATGCTCAAGTTTCTTCAGTTCCTCCATCATCCGGTCATATTCAGCATCTGATATCTCCGGCTGATTCAGAACATAGTAAAGGTAATTGTGATGCCTTATCTCATTCCTTAGCTCCTCTATGCGTTTTTCAGCCTGCTCCTTTGCTGTCATCTTCACCATGTCATTATTAGAACAATTGCTATATAATTTTCTGCCGGAATGCTCAGTAATCGAAAATGCTCTGCTGCTGCGCCTTGTCTCCTGCTGCCTCCTCGCCTTTCTTTACCATATCCATAATTTTTTTGGCAGTGTTTTTACCGAGAAGTAATGTCAGACTGTCTTCCGAAAAATCCAGTCTTTTTGTAAATTCCACGGCAATTCTGCTGTTCGCCCTGAAAATGTCCCTGACAGCGGGCATCATTTCCCTGCTTTTACCCCTGGACATGTGGGTATACTTTCCAATTTTGCTCTCCATTTCTTTCCTGTACGCCCTTGATGACTTGCTCGCTCCCATTTTCCTGAGCCATGACGGAAATGAGTAGCGGCTGCCTGTATAATGACGGCTTTTCGAGATTGCAACGCCTCCGAACATCAAATCACTTGCATATTTCCATAAGCCGTAGTACTGGCGGCGCTTTGTCCTGCCGAGAAATACGTCTGCTTTGGATAGAAAGTGATATGCCCGTTCCACATCAGCAGGGCTCTTATATTCTATGGGCAAATTTTCGTCCATCCACAAAAGGAGGTAATCAAGGGGCTCATTTATGCTGCCGGCCACCCTGCCTGCGGTTTTGAAATCTCTTGCCCTGAATATTTCTCTCATACCATCGAATATTTCCTTCTCCCTGTTCCTGTATCCCAGAGAAACAACCGCATCCATGCCAACTCTCTTTCTACCTTGGCATACGGTCTGCAGATCATTTATAGCCCCCCTCATGTCCCCGTCTGAATGGGAGACAATGAACTTTATAACCTCGTCGGCAACCGCAATCCCCTCGCGCCTGCATATCGCCCTGAGTAGATTTGCCATCTCCCAATCAACCCCTTCAAACTTTATATGCTCGCATATTGTTTTCAGCGGCTGTCCGCCGCCCTTTACCAGCTGATAATAATCGTTCACTATCAGAATTACCGGATGCTTCGTTTGTTTCACGGTCTCTATTATCGCCCGTTTTCCTCCGCGGTCGGCATTCCCCTCATAAAGATTGTCCGCCTCATCCAGTATGATAAGTTTCCTGCCGCCGGAGTCGGACGGTGCATATTCACCGTGCCGGGTAAACGTCTCATTCACAGCCCCCAGCAGCGCTATACGCCTTATTGCATCTCCGTTTCTGGTATCGGAGGCATTTAGTTCTATGACCTCCCATCCAAAATCATTTGCGAGGGCGTAGGCAGATGATGTTTTACCGATGCCTGCCTTCCCGGAAAGCACGACAGCCTTGGTTCTGGGCACACCGTTTTCCCATTGCCGCCCCCACCTCCTCAGCCTTTCTACGGCATTGCGATTACCTGCGATTCCATCCAAACTTTTCGGCCTATATTTTTCCGTCCAGTTTTCCATAACAAGAAAAATTCTTATCTTCCCAGTTTCCAGTCAGCGCCGCCGGTATCTCCCTCCCAGTATTCCACGCTTTTCTTGAATTCTTCTCTCACGATATCTCCCAGCTTCGTCGGTATCTTTATCCCGAATCGCTCGTATATCTCCGTCCCGTCCTTTGTAATGTATGTGGGATTGAACGGGTCGAAATCGGGCGGGAATTTCACAAGCTCGTACTGGAACTCTCCCGTATTAGGGTCACGAATGCACGTGCGGTAATTGTATTTATTGATGACCGTATAGCTGCCCTGCAACTTGTTTACTATATCCCTGTAGTAACTCAACCCGCTCTTCAACTCCTCTATTTCCGACTCCAGTTTTGATACTCTGCCGGCATGATCTTCGAGTTCCTTGCGAAGTTTCATATTTTCACGCTTCAAATCAGACTGCATATCCGGCAAATTGCCTGCATCTTCATATGCCATTTTATCTCCTTCGAATTTATCTAGCTGGGATTTGAGATATTTATTTTCGTTTCTCAACTCTGCAATCCAATCAATGAGTTTATCATTGGGAATGCCGGAAGAACCCCTCGGATTTTCGAGCATATCAACCTTCTGTCTGAGCTGGGCTATCGTATTGCTGTATTTTTCCACCAATTCCCGGTACATATTTATATCATGGTCCATGGGACTCTCTGCAATTTTTGCAACCTTTTTTATCCCATTTTCCTCATTCACTATGTATCTCTCAACGGGAGTATTGACCGGCTCGACGGTTCTCGCCGGCTCAGCCCTTGCCGCTGCGGCAGGCTCCGTTGCCCCCTCTTCCTCATCCTTCGGACTTGTTGTAAAAATCATTATACCGAACCATGCCAATACAAATGAGAGTACCGCAAGTATAGTAAGCGTGGTGAAATCCATGAAATGTTATGGGACTAGGTATATCTATAATTTTCGCTTCCCATGCCACGTCCGCATCATCAGCCTTCCCCTCCGTACCGTGTAAAAACAGGATAAAAGATAGAGAAGAAAGTGCTCTTCGGGCGACCAAGGAAACTTCTTTATCTGTGGTTCCCATAATGGAATATGCCCAAAGTGTATTCTCCGTCTCGCATCTCAACCTTTGAGAAATGCCCGTTGAAGTTCAAATACAGATATGTGGATAAAATCAAGCCGTTGAGGGGGAATATCGAGGCGTTCATGGGAAGCAGGGTTCATGAAACGCTTGAAAAACTTTACAAGGATAAGATGTTCCACAAAGTCTGCGAGATTGAAGAGCTTATCGAATTTTACAATCAGAGATGGGAGAAGGAGATGGATGACAGTATATTCGTTGTCAAGGAAGAATACAGTCCCGAAAACTACCGAGAGATGGGAGAGGAATACATCCGCAACTATTACAAAGCGTACAAACCCTTTGACGGGGAAAAGACTATTGCTCTCGAGAAAACCGTCCTTCTGCCGCTGGAAGGATATACCATCAAAGGCATAATAGACCGCCTTTCAGAAAAAAACGGTATTTATGAGATACACGACTACAAAACATCCATGACACTGCCGACACTGGAAGAAATAAGAAAGGACAGACAGCTTGCTCTGTATGCCCTCGCCGTAAAGAATATGTATGGCAATCCTGACACCGAACTTATATGGCATTACGTCGCATTCAACAAAGAGTTGAGGTTGAAAAAGGACGACGACGAGCTGCAAAAGGTGAGAGAGAGCACGCTCGACAAAATACTCGAAATAGAGAGAGCAATCGATGAAGGCGATTTCAAACCGAGAGAATCCGCCCTCTGCCCCTACTGTGAATACCAGCATCTTTGCCCTCTGTTCAAACACAAATACGTCGTTGAAAATCTCCCGCCGGAGGATGTAAGATGGGAGGACGGCCATGCCCTCGTTAATAAGTACTGGGCAATAGAGAGCAAAATAAAGGAACTTGAGAAAATGAAGGAAGGATTAAAAGAGGAAATACTGGAATACGCTTCAAAAAATAAAGTTCAGTATGTCTACGGAAGCGAAAAAATTGCCAATGTGAAAATTTATGAAAATCCGTGGTTCCCAGAGGCAAACGACCCGAGAAGAAAGGAGATGGAGGAACTGCTGAAGGAAGAAGGGCTGTACGACAATTTTACAAGACTTGATACCATCGCCCTCTCAAATGCCTATAAGAAGAAAGAACTGCCGCCCTCCATCGAAGAAAAATTAAGGAAATATATGAAGATAAAGAAAATCTCAAGAATCTATTTGAGAAGCACGGAAAACGGCGGGTGACACCGTTAATAACTTATATTGATATTATATTACATCTTTGATAGTTATGACCAGTAAGAAGATATTATCCGTGCTCATTCTTTTTGTGATGGTAGTACCGGTCGGCATGACTGCAAACTTTTTCACCACAGACCGGAATGGTTCTTCTGCAACCGTTGAAGAATTCCTTCATTACGGCAGCGAATCTGCTCAATCGGCTCCGCCGAAGAATATTACCATAGTGGTAAATGTAATGCGTCTTCGTGCCATGACTCTCAAGGAAGACAACCCGAATGTATACTTCAAAGTGTTCATAAACGGTAATGACTCCGTTATGTGGCAACAGGTTTACACCGGCAAAGATATATGGTTTGAGTTTCCTGTTGCTGCCGCCACAATTCCATACGATGTGAACAAAACGGTTACCATCCAGATAGAAGTATGGGAGGAACACAAACATGGAGAGGATGTCCAATGCGATTTGAGCAAGGAAAAGGGACCGTACGAGGGCGGAAAGACCGTCACCCTGCTGTATGACATGAAGCGCGGGGAGTGGACGGGCGATGATTTCCTCAAGGATGGCAACGGATACGGCCATTGCTCCGGATTTGAAGACGGTAACGAGAATGAGAATGACTGTGAGATATGGTTTGACATATACCAGTGGGACAACAGAGGATGGTGGAGCAATCATGAGCGCCTGACTTACTGGGAGAAAGTACATATATACGGGCTCAACGGCTCGAGGAATTATGATAACGAGGATTTCAACGGGGACGGCATACCGCTTTGGTGGGAAGACAAATACGGTTTTGACCCGTTTGCTGAAAACAATGCCTCTCAGCAGGACCCCGACAAAGACGGACTGACCAACTTCGAGGAATACGAAACATCCCAGTGGCTTTCAGACCCGTTCGCTCAGGATATATTTGTCGAAGTGGACGGCATGCAGCCAGCACATCCGTGGGAAAAACCGTATACATTCCCAAAGGAGTCCCAGAATATTATATGCAATCCTTTTGCCCGTCACAACATAACCCTCCACATAGATGACGGCAATATGTGCGGCGGCGGCGATTTGATTCCTTACCAGAAGGGCATGACGGGCAAAGACCTTATGGCAGCCCGTTTCAAATATTTCCTCAATGAGGACAAGAACAACTGGAAGCGCGGCGTTTTCCACTATGCCCTGATATGCAGCCAGATACAGTGGTACAGCAGACCGGCAGGCGGCAGGATGTTTTATATAGACGCCCATACGGTCGGCGGGCAGTACGTGAGAAACTGGGCATGGGCTTTCTATTTGCAGGGAAGCAACTACTACAAAGCGTTTGCAAGCGTGTTCATGCATGAACTCGGTCACACTCTGGGCTTGATTGGCTTTGAGGGCATAGACAACGAGAATACGAGATACCCGTGGTATAAGGAATACTGGGAGTGGGGAACATACAGGAGTTGCATGAACTATCGTTATGTTTACAAACTCGTGGACTACTCAAGCGGCGACGACCCTGACCACGACCAGAACGACTGGGCTGCTCTGGATTTAACCCGCTTTACCGAAGAGGGTTGGTGAACAAGTTCATGAAAGCATGGATTGCCTTTTCCATCTTCGTTCTTTTCGTTCTCAGTTCATTTTCCGGATGTCTGGGAGATAAAGATTCGGACAACGACGGGTTGCCGGATAACATAGAGAGAGAAGGATGGGACATATATGTCACTCCAATGGGCAAGAACATTAGTGAGAAGATACATGTAACTTCCGACCCCCATAAAAAGGATACTGATGGCGACGGCTTGACCGATTTTCAGGAATGGTCATCCTCCGTGGGCGGATGCGTTACGAACCCGAGAGCAAAAGACACTGATGGCGACGGCTTGACCGATTACGAGGAAATAATGGTTTATGGAACAGACCCGCTGGACTGGAGAGATGACATTGATAAAGACAACGGGTGGTGGGGCGGCGACTGCGAGGAAATAAAGTATTACCGGAGCAGGGGCATCGACAATGAAACCATAAAGCAGTTTTTGAATAATTCCGATGTCGACGGGGACGGTGTCAAGGACGGATATGATATAGACCCGCTGGCCGATTTGAGGATAAAAGTGACAATAGAAGGCATAAAGGTAACTTCGAATATGGATGACAGCGACAATCTTCTCGAAGTGGTATTTGACCTCGTTACGGACGGAACGTCAAATTCCTCGACGATGATATACGTCCCCGTGGGCGTTAACTACTCCGTAAATATGAGTATGGACGCCGACCTGAGCGATACGGGTATTCCCGGGGAATACAACAACAGCATATCACTGGACGCCGTCGATGAGGACAAAGGTATGGAATACAAGCCCTTTGACCCGGACGGCTTTCCCGGTATGGATATAATAAGAATTGCTCCCTCGGGCAGTTACACTACAAACAGTTTTAACATTACTTCCGATTGCCACCATTATCATTTGAGCGGGCCGGACGGCGAGATATGGTTCAGCATAGAAAATACGAGCATTCCGTGGACAAAATCCTAACTCATAAGTTCCTTCAGTTTTCCTTCCTCTATCGCTGCCTTTATTTCCATTGATATTCTTCTGCCTGTGGAAACCCTTCTCCGCCACAATGTATTGCCGTATGGATGCCCCACGGACATGTGCACGTTTGTGCCGCCGCCTATGCGGGGTGCCACGTCATAGATATAAAAATTCAAATCCTTGTCAAGGCACGTTTGCAGGCAGAATGGACCTATCACACCGTAATCATAGTGCTTCTGGGTCGCCCTTACATATTGCTCTCCAAGCTCGAATACTTTTTCAAGCTGTGACTCCCTCAGTGTCGCGGAATTGTGGCCGCATACCGTATATTCCGGAATCTGCTGCTTTTCCGGCAAACTGAGTTGCTGCTGGGCGGGGAGGCGGACATGGCCGTCAAGACTTGTCTCGAATCTCCAGTCTATTCCGAGTAGCTCAAGCTCTTTATTTATGGGAGAGTAGAAGAAATCGAAATTGAAAACAGGCCCTATGATGTATCTCTCTATCCTTGCTTTTTTCAAATCTTCTTCCGTTATTACACCCTGCTCGAGCAAACGCCCCGATTTTTCCATGTATTCGCTGTAAGAAGAGCATGTGAAAAAACCGCGCTCCAGTTTTTTTACGGCATGGTGAAGCTTGACGATGCACAACTCGTCTATGTTGCGGGGGTCGTCTATTTTTTCCGGAAACGGCATCCCTTCTTTTTCAAGCAGCCAGTAGTAATCTTTTTCCTCCGTCCTTTCCTCCGTGCGAAGCAGGTTTCTCGAGCCGAACATCGGAACACGGAAGTTTTCTTCTATATCGTCAAGTTTGCAGTAAGAGGTGAAAGAACGGTTAGGAATAAAAATCACGTTCTCATCGATTAGCCGTTCCTGATTTTTTTCAAGCATGATTTCATTGAACTTATCAAATACCCACGCCTCGTCGACACACCCCTTCCACACCACGCCGTCCCTCCTGCGGGCTTTGAAATACTTTGCATATGTTTTTTCCCTGCCTTTCTGGCATACCGCAAGCGTTCTGAACCCCTCATCAACAGCCCCGTCAAATGTGTCGAGAGCGGAGTGGGACGCCACGGCACCAATCTTTATGTTTTCGGTGTCATAGCCATCAAGTATATCCCATACCATACTTCTGTCAATCATTTTTCTCAAATAGTAATGCCTGACGGGTTTTTAATATTGGGGTGAGGCAGCCCGCTTGTTTTCACCCTTATTTCACCCTCGCAGCAGGATAGAAAGCCATCACCAGTGCGCCGAGAACGGCAAGAGCGACACCGATTCCATACAAATCTGCAAGCCACCCCACCAGCGGGGCGAGGGCGGCGGCAACAAGAGTTTTTATAAGCGACTCGGCGCTCAACCCGGAAGCCATGGTGCGATGGGATATCTGCTCGCTTATGTAACCGACATTCATAGGGCGGCGAATGTTTTTGATAAAATACAGTGCAACGAAAAGAGCTATGGATACAAGAACGATGGCACTATTCTTCTGCTTTCCGGCCAGAGTGAAGATTCCCGCCGCAAGTATTATGAATGCTCCTCCTGCAAACGTCGCATTGATCGCCAGCGGCAGTTTCCCGATTTTTTTCACCACTTTATCCGAGTTTTTCGATGCAAGGGCTGTCAGCACGTATATGAAAAAATATGTTGCGCCGACCGCCGCCGCCGTCCTCTCCGTCCCTGACATAAAAAGAAAGAGGGGCAGTGAGACCGCAAATGATTTCAGTATCGGCTGGAGATAGTTGCTCGAAACTTCGAAGGAACCGTCAAAAATCGACGAGTTTATTATGCCTTTAAGCGCTTTTATATTCCTGAATATTCCGGCAAAAGCTGTCACCGTATCACGCAGCTGCCTGCCCATGCCTTTATTTCTTTTGCTTATTCCGTCCAGTTCCGGGGGGTATGTGCCGACGTTCAGAATATCTATGGCATATGGGATCATCGCCACGAGAAAAATCAATGCGTAGTTTCCGGTATAGAACACTATGGCGGCGGCAATAATAGCGTTTATTGCAGAGCCAGATTGAGATGCAGCCCTCGTATGTCCGTAATACTCCACCTTTCTGTCCTGCATGCCGTTTATCCGCAGGTACTCAAGTATCATGGCCTTGTGTGTTCCGGTACGGAATGCATCTCCAAGAGCATAGAGAACCATGGCTGCCGCAAATATGTAAAAATCTCTGAAAACAAAAAACAGGGAAAAAGAGGCGATGTACGATAGAAAAGACATCACCATCGACTTCCTCCTTCCAAATGCATCTGCACATATTCCCGTAGGAAGTTCGAGAATCGTCGTGGAAAGCATGCGCACGGACACGAGAACGCCTATCATTGCATAAGTGATGCCGACAGACAAAAAATAAAGGATTATGAACGGCTCGTAAAACTTGAGGTTTTTGAGAAAGCCGTAAAGGGCAAATCGGTAGAACATCCTGTCGTGATATATGTCCGTCACATTAGTGAATGGCCTTCAGAATATATAGAGATTATAGAACGGAAATAAAAAGTTGGGAGGCGGGTTCTCCATGTTGGGATAAAAAGTTAATTAAAATGGAGAACCCAATTCGTAAAAGACAGGCAATATATAATTTTTATGCAGTGATAATATCAAGCACTATTTTCCAAAAATAATATTCCGCAACTTTTAAATTTAGCAGATTGTTAGCAAAGTGATAAAATGAGCAAGCCCATAGGCGTCAGGATTGATGAAAGACAGGAAGATGTATGGAGAACGTTCAAAGAATTTGTTGAAAAAAAATACGGTAAAAAGCATACCGTCCTCGGAAACGAGTTGATAAAGGCACTCCAGATATACCTGGAGCTCAATACTAAGTCAGAGAAAAAAAAGCTGGATAAAATAGAAACACAGTTCGTCACCCAGAGGGCAGGCGACCTCGAAATAAAATCGATAAAAGAGAATTCATACGACCTTATGAATGCCATAATGACGGCAAAAGGTTACATCGACAATCTTGAATACACTTATCTGGAAAAAGGAAATCCTATCCCAGTAGATGAAATGGGAAAGATAACCAAAATAAAGCAGCAGCTTACCCACGCACAGAATCTCCTTCAGGACAGAATAGAAAGCATAGGTTAAATTGAAGAAAATAGGCTTTCTTATAAATCCTGTTGCAGGCATGGGAGGAACCGTCGGTTTGAAAGGCACCGACGGCATGGTGGATGAAGCGATAAAACGAGGGGCAAAGCCTGTAGCACATGAAAGAGCAAAAAAATTTTTGTCTAATCTCGAAGGAAAATTTGATTTTTACACCTGCTCGCAGCCCATGGGAAGCGATGTTTTTAAGGAATGCGGCATTGATGCATCCGTTGTTTACACACCTTCCATTCCCACAACGGCAGATGACACGAAAAATGCTGTTTTGTCCATGGGTCATGTTGACCTAATTTTATTCGTTGGAGGTGATGGAACTGCAAGGGATGTGATGGAGTGCATAGGCACTTCAATTCCCGTGCTCGGCATTCCCTCAGGCGTAAAAATGTATTCCGCCGTTTTCGCCCAAACGCCGTACCACGCCGCCGAGATAGTGGATGAGTTTGCAGAGGGGCTGCCGCTGGAGGAGAGGGAGGTTGTCGACATTGACGAAAATGCATTTCGCAATGGAAAGCTGAAAGTGGATGTAAAAGGATATTGCCTTACTCCCGTGCATGAGAAAGTGCAGTCATCGAAAGATTTTTTTTCGGGGGGGAAAGAGAGCAAGAAGATAATTGCAGAGTATGTTGCAGAAAATATGGATGATGAAACGGTGTATGTAATAGGTGGCGGGAGCACAACGTGGGAATTGAAGAACGCAATCGGCATAGACGGCTCCCTTCTCGGAGTGGACGTTGTGAAAGGGAGGAAACTGTTAAAACGGGATGCGGCAGAATCAGATATAAAAGAATTGCTGGGAGAGAAAAATAAAATCATCGTAAGCCCTCTCGGAGGTTACGGCTTCATATTCGGCAGGGGAAACGAGCAGATAAGCCCCGAAATAATAAGAAGAGTTGGAAAAGACAATGTGATTGTTATTTCAACCCGGGAAAAACTGGCATCCCTCCGTTCCCTAAAAGTTGATACCGGAGATAATGACGTTGACATATATTTAAGGGGTTACGAGAGAGTCATTACGGGTTACAAAGAAAACAAGCTGATGAGAGTGGAATGAAATCATTCCATAACCTTGTTCTTCATGCTTTTCGCAAACCTCTTCGCATTTTCGATATCTTCCTGATTCGGCCTATTCTTCTCCATACCGCCTAAAGGCTTTATTTTCATCCCCGGATTGTTATAATATGCTTTCTGTCCCTTGCAGTTAAAACTCCCAATGATAGAAAATCCTCTCCTTGACAGCCTTCTAACCAGCGATTTATCGAAGTTATTAATCAATGGAAGTTTTTTATATCCGCTTGTTGAAAAAATGAAAGCATTTTTTCCGTTGCCGTCCAGTTTGTCCACAAATCTCAGCAGACTTTTGTGATGTTTGCCAAAATATATGCCGGAACCGAAACCTATCAGCCCGTAATTTTTAATATCGTCCGGATTCACCTCATCAGGTTTGCGAAGTTCGGCATCCAGAACTTCCGCCATTGCCTTTGCAATTTTTCTGGTATTACCGTGGTGCACGGACACACATACTATCAAAGTCTTCATTTTCACATCTCCGTTTTATCAGGCAATTTATCTGAGTACAATATGTTTCCTATCCTTTCCTTTATTTGCTTCTTCTATTATTTTGTCCATGTTATTCTGAACGATATCGACAGCATTTTTTATGGAATCCGTCCTCACAACAACGCACCCAAACCTGTTCAGCATCCTCGTGATGTTCGGCCCGAATCTTCTGCCCACAAGAACGTCTATCCCATCCAAGGCGCGGGCAGTAGCCCCGGCCTTTTTCGGGTCGCCGCCTTTTATTTCCTCTTCCTCGATTTTAATGTTTTTTCTCTTCTCCACCAGTTCTGCCTTTCCATCATAAAATCTGTAGATATGAAAAAATTCCGCAGAGCCAAAGTGGCTGTCATTCAGCTTCTCGCCATCATCTGTTCCAAATGCAATCAACACCCCTTTCCTGAACATCAATACAACCCCTTCCTCATAATTCCCGTCGTGCACAAGCGTTTTGAGATATTTTCCGTCAAAATGGAAATTGACACTTTTTATCTCCTCCACAATATCCTCGACGTCCATATCAGACAGATTCCATAAAGGCCAATCCGAGCGATTGTGCTTCGGATAAACGGAAAGGATGCCGCCGATTTTTAAAACCCTGTATATCTCCCCGTAAACCTTTTTTCGCTGGCCCTCATCCATGTAATGCAGAACATCGTAAAGCAGGGCGGCATCGACGGATTTGTCTTCCAGATTTAGCTCTAGTTCTTCTGGCACATTTAACGGGACTATATTCCCCAATTCTTTTGATGCTGCTGTTTTCGTCAATTTGCCTAAGGCACTTTTATCCCGGTCTACGGCATATACTTTCCCTTCCTTTCCGACTACGACGGCAGCAGGAATTGTATAAGCACCGTTTCCGCACCCGAAATCCAGAACTGTAAAGCCCTCTGCAATGCCCATATTCCTCAAAAACAGCTCCCCTTCCCCGGCGAGCCATGCCCCAGGCGCCTGCATTATTTCCCCTACAGCTTATTTTCTATAACCTTGCCAAGTCGCTTTATCCCCTCGGTTATATTTTCATCTGACGGATTCGAGAAGTTAAGACGCATCGAATTTGACCCGCCCCCATCAACATAAAAAGCCCTTCCGTGCACATATGCCACCTTCTCCTTCAATGCATCGTTGAACATCTCCTTCGTATCTATGTGTTCCGGCAGAGTCGCCCATAAAAACATCCCGCCGTGCGGATGCGTCCATTTGCACCCTTCGGGAAAATATTGCTCAAGGGCATCGAGCATAATATCTCTCTTCCTTCTGTACATCTCGATTATTCGCGGGATATGGCGGTCCATATAACCGTCCCTTATGAAGCGGTATGCAATCGACTGTGTGAATGTGGGAGTGCACAAATCCACGGACTGTTTAGCTATAATCATCTTTTTTGAAACTTCTTCCGGAGCCACAACATACGCAAGTCGGAAACCCGGCGACAGAATTTTTGAGAATGTCCCCAGATACACCACATTCTCGTCATACACCTTTATCGGTTTGAGTGGCTTCCCGTCAAAACGCAACTTTCCGTACGGGTCATCCTCGATGATAAGGATTTCATTCTCCTGAGCAATCTCCACCATTCTCTTCCTCCTGTCCTCGGACAGCACAACTCCTGCAGGGTTCTGGAAAGTCGGTATCGTATATATGAACTTCAATCTGTCACCGTTTCTCTTGCTCTCTTTGATCTTCTCCTCCAGCTTATCCGTATCCATGCCGTCATCATCAAGAGGAACACCGACCATTTTTGCCCCGTACGAACGAAAGACATTTATGCCCCCGAGATAAGTAGGCGAGCCCAGAAATACGGTATCTCCCTCGTTAAGAAAAACCCTCCCAAGCAAATCCAGTGCCTGCTGAGAACCGACCGTGATAAGCACGTTGCCGACATCCGCCTTGATTCCGTCCTTGCCGACCATCGAAATTACTTCGTCTATCAGTTTCCCCCTCCCGGGAGTTGTACCGTACTGGAGTGCAACCTCCCCTTCCTCCTCAAGCATAATATCCGTAATTTCTTTGATATCCTGTATCGGGAATGCACCCGGATTTGGCAGGCCGCCGCCGAATGATATTACTCCCGGTCTTCGTGAAACTTCCAGCAGCTCTCTTATTTCGGAAGAATGCATCTTCCTTACGCTATCGGAATACAATTCAGTAATATTCATTGTGGGGTAAATGCATACTTTCCTTAAATTTATTGCCTGATTATTGACAACACGTAGCACTCATGAGCACTGCACGCCGCATATAATCGTTTGCCATACCCCGGCCCATCGCCCGGATGGTTACCGCTTTTTATCCCACCGTCAGTTCTCAGCGCAACATCAAAAAGCATTTTAACAGCCAGCGGTTGCAAAGGCAATGGAAGATGCTCTGCTTTACACCGTTGAACTTGCAATCGGCGTTCTGCTTCTGGTGAAAGGCAGCGATATTTTCATTGACGGGGCGGCGGGGCTGGCAAAAAAAATTGGCGTGTCGGAACACATCATCGGTTTGACGCTCGTGGCGTTTGCGACCTCCCTCCCCGAGCTGGCGGTTTCTTCCATTGCTTCATTTAACGGGGAGGCGGGCATCGCAATAGGCAATGTCGTGGGCTCCAATGTTGCAAACATCTGCCTTGTACTGGGCATCGCCGCACTCATCATGCCCCTCAAAACAACCGGAGAAACGAGAAGGGATGCGATTTTCATGGTTGGGGTAACTTTGCTTCTTCTTGCCTTCATCGCCATCGACGGAAGAATAGACCGGCTTGACGGATTGGTCTTTCTGGTGATTTACGCATTGTTCATTTTTTATCTTTACAGAACGCATAAGAACAGCGCCAAAGCGGTGGCGGAGGCGGTGGAAGCGGACGGCGCAGAAGGGGGCGGGACAGAAAAGCACAAAGGTTACGGAAAGGATATTGTTCTGGTTTCATCAGGTGCGGCAGGCGTGGTGCTGGGCGCCCATTTTCTTGTGCAATCCGGCACGGGCATTGCCACCCTTCTCGGCATTTCCCCCCTTATCATAGGGCTTACCATGATTGCCCTCGGAACGTCCCTTCCAGAGTTGGCGAGTTCAGTTGCGGCTGCACTGAAAGGAAAGCACGGCATCGCAATAGGCAATGTTGTTGGCAGCAACATAATAAACATTTTGCTCGTGCTGGGGGTGGCAGGCATCATCAATCCCATCGGCGCTGAGAAAAAGTTGTACATAACACTGCCGTTTCTGCTGCTCGTGTCCGTTGTGGCGGCAATTTTTGCAAGCAGAAAGGCAGGGAAACGAGAAGGGGCATTTTTACTTGCGATGTACGCCTGCTTCATGATTATCCTTTTTTTGTGACAACCTTCAACAATATTATTTATTTGGTAAGAAATTTCATATTTCATAGCCATTTTTCTCAAAAAAATTTAAGTATTGTATGGTAATTACCGTCCGATAACCATGAGCGAAGAATCAAAAGAGTCACAGGTATTTTCACCGCCTGAGGAGTTCAGGGAAAATGCGTGGATAAAAGATGAAAGTGTATATAAAGAAGGAGAAAATTACGAGTCATTCTGGGAGAAAAGGGCGGAGGAGATGGTGGACTGGTACAAGAAGTGGGATAACGTACTGGTAAAGGACCCGCCATATTACAAATGGTTTGTAAACGGCAAGTTGAATGTATCATACAACTGCCTTGACAGGTGGGTGGAGAAAGGAAAGGGCGACAAACTTGCTTACATATGGGAAGGAGAAGACGGTCAGGTCAGGAAATTCACTTACAGGGAACTGAATAAGGAGGTGAATAAATTTGCAAATGCACTCAAGAATATGGGAATAAAGAAAGGAGATATAGTTACTATATACCTTCCCATGATTCCCGAATTACCGATAGCGATGCTCGCCTGCGCCCGCATCGGCGCTCCGCATTCGGTCGTTTTTGCTGGATTCAGTGCGGGGTCGTTGAAGGACCGCATGGTTGATGCAGGGTCGAAATACGTTATTTCATGTGACGGATACTTCAGGAGGGGAAAGCTGATAGACCACAAGAAGAAGACGGACGAAGGCATAGCTGACCTGGATGTAAAGAGTATCATAGTAAAGCGCGGGGGGAATGATGTCAGCATGAAGGAAGGGAGAGATTACTGGTGGCACGAGCTGATGGAAGGTGCAGAGGAAACATGCGAGCCGGAAGTCATGGATGCTGAGGACCTGCTTTTCCTGATGTACACCTCGGGCACGACCGGAAAGCCGAAGGGAGTGATGCACACAACAGGCGGCTATCTTGTAGGCGCTACGACAACCATGAAGTGGGTTTTTGATGTCAAGGATAATGATGTTTACTGGTGCACAGCGGATGTCGGCTGGATAACGGGTCACAGTTACATCGTTTACGGTCCGCTTGCTCTGGGCGTGACAAGCATAATGTACGAGGGTGTGCCGGACTACCCGGACCCGGACAGATGGTGGAATATCGTGGAAAAATACAAGGTGAGCATACTTTATACCGCACCGACCGCCATAAGAATGTGCATGAAGAAGGGCGACAAATGGCCGAATATGCATGATTTGAGCAGTCTCCGCCTTCTGGGGAGCGTCGGAGAGCCGATAAACCCCGAGGCATGGCTCTGGTATTACAAAGTGATAGGAAAGGAGAGATGCCCCGTTGTAGACACATGGTGGATGACGGAAACGGGTATGCACATCATAACGCCCCTGCCCGGCGTCACAAAACTCAAACCGGGCTCTGCTACATTCCCGTTCCCGGGGATAAAGGCGGAGGTAAGGGACGAGAACGGAATCGTTCCGCACGGACAGAAAGGCGAGCTTGTTATAACAACACCCTGGCCTTCGATGCTCCGCGGTTTGTATAATGCCCACGAAAAGTACATAGAGGAATACTGGACAAAATACGGCATGGGGAACTTCTATACGGGAGACGGAGCGATTATAGACAAGGACGGATACTTCTGGCTGCTCGGCAGGGTCGGCGACGTGCTCAACGTTGCAGGCCACCGCCTGGGGACGGCGGAGGTGGAGAGCGCTCTGGTTGACCATCCGTCGGTTGCCGAGTCTGCAGTTGTCGGCATTCCGCATGAGATAAAGGGTCAGGTTCCGTTTGCATACGTCGTGCTCAGGCAGGGATATTCCCCGTCCGAAGAGCTGAAGAAGGAACTCATAGGACATGTAACGAAGCTGATAGGGCCCACGGCAAGACCGAGCGATATTCTGTTTGTCGAAGACCTGCCGAAAACCCGCAGCGGAAAAATCATGAGACGCATACTCAAAAATCTTGCATCCGGAGAGGAGAAAATAGGGGATACGACCACCCTTCAGAACCCGGAGATTGTGAACGATATACACGACGAACTGAAAAACAACCATTTCACCAGATAAAGGCATGGGCAATGCCTTCCCTCATCCCTTATTTTTATTGATTTCTTCTATTCTTTTACATGACTTCTGTCACTCAACAAAAAATCTTTATTCATGGGCGCATTCTCTCTCCAATGCAGGACTACCGAAAAATTTCAGAAGTACTGGAAGAAAAGGAAGGACAGGATGCGAAAATCAGGGGGTGGATTTACCGCACAAGAAGCAGCGGGAAACTCGCCTTTGTTACAGTAAGAGATGCAAGCGGCATAATACAGGTCATCGCCGAGAAGGAAAAACTGCCGGAGGAGGATTTCGCTGCAGCAAGAAAGGCATTGATAGAATCATCGGTTGAAATTGAAGGCACGGTGCATGAGGACGAGAGAGCACCGGGCGGCAGGGAGATACATGCCACAAAATTCCATGTTATACAGTTTGCGGCGGACTTCCCCATCACAAAAGACCAGAGTATGGAATTCCTGCTTGACAACCGCCATCTCTGGCTCAGAAGCAGAAAACTGACGGCGGTGATGAAAGTCAGGAGTAACCTTACAGGTGCAATTCACGAATTTTTCCGCAGCCGTGATTTTTACGAATTCCATCCGCCCATACTCCAGCCCAGCCAGTGCGAGGGGGGCTCCACCCTCTTCGAAGTGAACTATTACGGAGATAAAACATATCTGTCGCAATCATGGCAGCTTTACGCAGAGGCGGCAATCTTTGCTCTGGAAAGGATATATGATGTTGCCCCGACGTTCAGGGCGGAGCGCTCCAAGACAAGCCGCCATTTAAGCGAATTCTGGATGGCAGAGATGGAGGCAGCATGGTTTGATTTGAAAGATGTTACCGAATTTGCCAAAGAAGAAGTAAAATTTATCATCAAAAAAATTCTGGATGAAAACGAGGATGAGCTCAAATTTTTAGGCAGGGAGCCGGAGGAGCTGAAAAAAATGATAGAAAAGCCATGGCCCACGATAAAATACAGGGAAGCTCTGGATATACTGAAAAAAGACGGTATGGATGTGCCCTTCGGAAAGGATTTGCGCACAATCGAGGAGCAGAAAATCATGGAACATTTCGACACACCTGTGGTTGTGACCCACTATCCGAAAGAAGCAATGGCCTTCTACAAGCCCAGCGATCCCGAGCATAAAGATGAGGCACTGTGCTTTGATATGCTTGCTCCAGAGGGCTACGGGGAAATTGTAGGTGGAAGTCAGCGTTCCACGGACATAGACGAGCTGATAAAATCACTCAAAGAGCAGGGAGAAGACGTAAGCAAATACGATTGGTATCTCGACCTACGCCGCTACGGCTCCGTGCCCCACTCGGGATACGGACTCGGTGTGGAGCGCACGTTGGCATGGATTTGCAAACTTGACAATATCAAGGATGCCATCCCGTTTCCGAGAACGATGAACAGAAAATATCCGTAATCACATTTCCTCCAGTGCTTCTATGCCCAGCAGCGACAGAACGTTTTTCAGCATTTTCTTCGTTGCATGGACGAGCAGCAATCTTTCATTCTCCTTCTCGCTGCCCACAACCGGGCAGTCCCTGTAAAACGCATTGAATGAAGAAGATAGGCGGAAGGCATATTCCGCAAGGAACGACGGATTGAATTCTTCCTCACATTTTTTGATTGTTTCTCCGAAGGAAGCCAGCATTTTTATCAGAGTTACTTCCTGCGGATGACTGTAATTCGAGAAATTTATTTTTGAAATGTCCGCTTCTTTCCCCGATTTTTTTATGATGGAACAGCACCTTGCGTGGGCATACTGTATGAATGGTGCAGAGTCCCCTTCAAAATTCAAAGCTTCTTCCCACCTGAATGTTATGGACTTTTCAGGATTGACCTTAACGATATTGTATCTCACCGCTCCCGTCCCCACTTTCTCCGCAATAAACCTTGCCTTTTCTTCCGTCAAATCTCTCCTTTTCGTGACTTCCGCATAAGCTCTTTCAACAGCCTCGTCAATCAAATCATCCAGATAAACGGTACGGCCCCTTCTTGTCGACATCTTTCCTTCGGGCAGTGACACAAACGAATAAAATACGGTGACAGGTATCTTCGCGCCGAGAAGTTTCAGCGCCGTCTCGACCAGCTTTCCCTCCAGTCTGTGGTCTTCGCCCAGAATGTTCACAAGCATATCCGCCATTTTCCCCTTCCACAGATGATATGCTATATCCCTTGTTGCATATAGCGAGGTACCGTCCTCCCTCGTGAGAAAGAATTTTTTGTTTCTGCCGTGCACCCCGAAGGGCTCCAAGTCGAGATAGAGAGCATTGTTTTCATATCCGACAAACTCCGTTTTTTTAAGCTCGTCTATGACATGCTGGACACTCCCGTCAAGAACGAATCTGGATTCCTTGACAAAACTGTCGATTTTTATATTTATCCTTTCCAGGCTTTCAAGTATGCCTTCCAGTGCCTTTTCGTATGCCTCCTTCATTGAGCGAAGGGTTTTATCATCCCCCCCCTCACATTTTTTTATTATATCCCCGATTTGCTCCCTGACGCTTTCGCTTTTTTCCATCATCTCATATGCTTTCTGATAGAATGCCACAAGGCGGTGGTCTTCCTTCTTTTCGTCGGATTGGATATCAAGATTTTTGAGACCCCACAAAAGTATGGCAACCTGCTTTCCCATATCGTCGACATAAAATTGGGTTTCCACGTCATGCCCTGCAAATCTGAAGATTCTTGCAAGCGTATCGCCTATTATGGGGTTTCTGGCTCTTCCGACATGAAGGGGCCCGTTCGGATTTGCGGACGTATGTTCAAGTATGATTTTTTTCGCCTTTCCTTTGTAATATTTTTCGTCCAATATGCCCTTAAGCGTAATTTCCGCCAGCTTTCTGCCGTTTATGAAAAAGTTCACATATCCGTTTTTTTCCTCTACCCTCTCGACCCACTCTCTTTCCCTGGCAGAGATATATCCTGCGATTTCGGATGCTATGGCAGCAGGACTTTTTTTAACCAGCGGAGCAAGCTGGAAGCACGGAAATGCCGCATCTCCCAGTTCCTCCGACGGCTTTTCCAGCACTATCCTGACATGCTTTCCGTACAGAACATCTACTGCTTCCCCTGCAAGGGCTGCTGCTTCCTGCTCAAAATGGGCGTACATCGTCTATGAAATGCCACATGGAATAAAAATGTGGCTATCAGTCTCCGTTAAGGGGCTGGTAAGGATTGAATGCAGGGTCTCCGTAAAGAGTGAACTCATGCAGGCAGTGGTATTTCTTGTCCATGAATTTCCCTCCCTCGCCCGTGTTCGTACCAATCTTAGCTTTTTCCTTTATCATGCTGTCAATGTTCATATCGCCTGTCGTAAACGGAAGCGGCGGCGTCCACATGAAGGAGCTGTTTGCATCTTTCGGCAGGTACATGTTCTTGGCGTTTCTCAAAGCCATGCCCGTTGTGTTATCGCCATATGTCATGTCGTTGATGAAATCCTGAGCGATAACACCACCGAAATGCAAATCCGGGTATTCGTCATGCAACTTCAAATTCAGTGCGGCATCGACAAATCCCTTTGCCCCGAATCCCTTGAATATAAGACCCGGCTCAAGATAGCCCGGGTCGGCGGTGACGCGGGTGGCGGCAACCATACCGTTCACTCCTGCATGCAGATATGCCTGCGAAAGCGTATTCTGGGGCATCAGACCGTCTGTCCTGCCAACGATGCAACTTTCCACGAACAGTACCGAAGGGCCGTAATTGGAATTGACTATGTTGCGCACATCATATGTACCCTCACTCGACAATCCGCTTCCCATGTAATAAAACCTTGACATGGTTGTAAATGGCGGAAATCCTCTGGCGTCCATGAGAATGTCCCCTGACTCGTATAAATAATAAAATCCGTGGGCGAATGTAAATATTATATTGCTGTTCCGCTGGTTCTCTCCGCCGTGCACCGCATTTTCTCCGCTAATTGCATCCATAAGGTGCGGGAACATTATGTATTTCCTTCCGACTTCGGTCAAATCGCCGAATCCCTGCCTCTGTGATTCAAGCAGAAACGTATTTTTAACGTTAAAGCCGCTTTCTTTAAGGTCATTCGTGATATGCAGATTTGTGAATAAACTTTCCCCCGTCGGCCATTTTGTAGGCTCATCTCCCCCGCTTATCATGTTTGACAATGTGGTCAGCACCGGAACTTTCTGGAATTCCAGCCCGCAGCCGGTCTGCACGGTGGCATTGTTCTTCCAGTTCCCCAGTTCATCTATTATTTTGTCATAATAAATCGTTCTCGCAATCAAGGCGGAGCAATCCTCGGAGTCATAGCCGGTAACACGCCCCACGGCATTTTCCTGAAACGGATAATATGTGTATGTGTCATTCTCCACATCTCCGTCCCTTGGATCAACATCGCCCCATATGAAATCGCTTGGCACACCCCATCCCATGAGATATGCGCTGTCCGGGTTGTGATAATAGTACATAGGAACCATATTCGGGTCAGCCATTATTGCAATGTAAATCGGGTTTTCGGCATAATAACCTCTCAACGCTTCCATGTTGCCCGATATGTTCGCTATTTTCGCAAGCAGAGAGACCAGCTCTTTATGGACGGCAAGCGTATGGGCATTTGCCACACTTATAAGAGCAGGATTGTCGCCGGGCTGGTATATTCCCCCTTCTGCCGTCATGCTCTCATTTCCACCGAACGCAAATTCGGGCTTGGCAAATACAATACCTTTATGGTAGGCGGTCAGGTACGGCGACATTGATGACAAATCTTTCATGGCGGGCGTGATGGTTGTATCTATTTTTTCGACTGTGACAGTGAGGTCATACTTCCCCTTCACGGAGGCAAACCATCTTCCTATAATATTTGCAGAATACTCCCCTGGCTTGTTATAAACTATGGTCTCATAGTGAACTCTGTCACTTATGATGTTGCCGTTGCTGTCCACCTTAGGTATTCCCGCTCCGGTTGCCGTATATACGTAAGTATCGCCGTCAGGGCTCGTCACCATCAAAAATATCCCGTCCCCGAGTTTTGTCACGTTTTCGGAATTTTCGTTTATCAAATCAAGTTTTATTCTTGCATTTGTATACCCCTCGGGCACAACAAATTTGTGAGTTTTTGTGAACTGTTCCGACATCAGAGCATGGAGCGATTGCGCAGGAAGTATTGCAACCGAACTCGTAGTGTTCTCGAAGTGATAACTCACGGAATCGAGAACCTTCGGGGATGTTATGTCCAGGGGGT
>CAZQQE010000004.1:0-22886 GCA_964595325.1 uncultured Thermoplasmatales archaeon
ACCGTGAAAACAATTTATACTCTTTTTTGTTCCATCACCAATGAAGATGAAGCCCCGTTGCGTCCCCTGCCTCCTCAACCGTGTCCTTTTCGAGGCGGAGCTGGCGGGCGCAGACCGGGAATTGCAGGAGAAAATCATAAAGAAGGCTGCCCGAAAACTGCTGGATAACTACGGGGGAGAAAAAAGCTCGGCACAGATTGCAACTCTGGTTCATAAAATGGTATACACCATGCTCGGCAATCCCGACCCCTACAGAGAACTTAAAAAAAGAAGCAATGAAATTGCAAAAAAAATTCTTCCCGAGGCGGAACGTTTTGTAGGTGAAAGCGGCAATAAACTTGAGGCAGCTATACTGTGCTCGATAATAGGTAATTCAATCGACTTCGGCATTGCGGGCAGCGCCTCCTCGCCGGAAGAGCTCGAAAAAATTTTTGGGGAGGAAATAGGCAAGGGGCTGCAATACAATGATTTGAGCAAGGCAAGAAAGTACATGAAGGGGGAAGTGCTTTACTTCACCGACAATTGCGGGGAGGTGGTTTTTGACCGTCTTGTATGCAGGGAGTTGAAGAAGCAGGGTACCCGCATCACACTTGTGGTGAAAGGCGCTCCGATTCTCACGGACGCCACATACGAGGATGCTACTGCCCTTAATTTCGGCGATGTCGTTGACGAAATCATGACGACCGGCTCGTTTGCCGTAGGTGTGGATTTCGACAGCATGCCCGATGAATTGAAGGATAAAATGGAAAATGCTTCGCTGATTATATGCAAGGGGATGGCAAATTACGAGGCTTTCTCGGAAACGGCATACCGGCCTATCGTTTACTTCCTGAAAGTGAAATGCATGAGTATCGCCGAGGATATGAACCTTCCTCTCGGTGCCAATGCAATAAAGCTGTACGAGTAGCTCAACTATCCTTCCATTTCCCAGTTTTGATATATTTGTCTATTTCTTTTGCAGCTTTTTTCCCGTCGCCCATGGCAAGAACGACTGTTGCTTCCCCCCGCACGGCGTCGCCACCCGCAAAAACCCCTTTCACGCTTGTCCTGTAATGCTCGTCGGCAACAACCGTTCCTTTCTCGCTTATTTTCAATTCCGGCACATCCTCGAAAAGCAACTTGTTAGGTTTCTGACCTATGGCGAATATGAGCGCATCGACCTCCAGACCGAACTCCGAGCCGGGTATGGGGACTGGCCTTCTCCTGCCCGTTTCGTCGGCTTCCTTCAATTCGTTCATTATGAGTTTCACAACCATCAGGTTTCCGTCCACGTCGCCTATCAGTTCGGTGGGGCTGACAAGGAAAACAAACTTCACGCCTTCCTCCTCGGCATGCTTCACCTCTTCTTCCCTTGCGGTCATGAACTCCTTCGTCCTTCTGTATAGGATGTAGACCTCCTCGTATCCGATTCTCAATGCACTTCTGGCAGCATCCATTGCAACGTTGCCGCTTCCTATGACCGCCAGCCGCTTCCCTTTCTTTATGGGTGTATCGTATTCCGGAAACTTGTAAGCTTTCATCAGATTTATTCTGGTAAGGAATTCGTTTGCGGAATATATTCCTTTGAGGTTTATCCCCGGAAGTCCTAGAAATTTGGGCGTTCCCGCTCCGGAGCCGATAAATATTGCATCATACTCTTTCATGAGTTCATCGAAAGGTATGGATTTTCCCACGACGGTATTTTTCATGAATGTGACTCCCAACATCTTCTCAAGGTAGTCGACCTCGTACTTGACTACATCTTTCGGGAGACGGAACTCGGGTATGCCGTAAACCAGAACACCACCCTCCTTGTGAAGGGCTTCCATCACGTTCACCTCGTACCCCGCCTTTATCAAGTCGAAGGCGCAGGACAGGCCCGAGGGGCCGGAGCCGACGATTGCCACCTTCTTTTTCTTCTTCTCTTCCATTTTTACCGACGGAAGGACACCATGCTCCCTATTATAATCTGCAACAAACCGTTCCAGCTTTCCTATGTTTATCTTATCCCCGAGTTTCCCCATCATGCAGTGCATCTCGCATTGCTCCTCCTGCGGGCACACCCTGCCTGTGATCCCGGGCAGCGAGTTCGTTTCTTTTATTACCTCAAGTGCTCCCTTCATGTCACGCTGTACAATATGGCTTATGAATTTCGGAATATTCACATCGACAGGACATCCCTTTATGCACGGTGCTTTGTCCACGGGGCACTGAAGGCATCTGCTTGCTTCCTGAACTGCAAGTTCCAGCGTATACCCCATGGAAACTTCTTCGAAATTGTGTATTCTGGCTCTGGGGTCCTGCTCCGGGACATTTATCCTTTTTTTATTCACATCTTTTGACATTTCATTTCCTCTCGCTCAAATATTTTTCAAGAGCCATTTTTTCAAGGGCTTCCTTTTCCTCACTCTTGTATTCCACCAGCCTTCTCAGAATCTCGTCAAAGTCTACCTGATGTGCATCGAAGTCCGGGCCGTCAACGCATGCAAATTTCGTCTCACCGCCGACGTGCACTCTGCATGCACCGCACATGCCCGTGCCGTCAACCATTATGGGATTCAGACTCACAACTGTCTTTATACCGTACTCCTTCGTTATCCCTGATATCAGCTTCATCATTATGACCGGGCCGACAGCAAAAACATAATTTATTTCCCTCCCTGCATCAATCAACTCCTTCAACACGTTCGTTGTAAAACCCTTTCTTACATAGCTTCCGTCATCCGTGGTGATGAGCAGCTCGTCGCATGCTTCTTTCAAATCATCCTCCAGTATGACCATATCCTTGTTCCTGAACCCCGCTATGAGAATGACATGATTTCCGGCTTCTTTCATGGCACGGGCAACGGCATATGCTATGGCAATTCCGACGCCCCCTCCCACCACCACCGCCGTCCCGTATTTTTCCAGATGGGTCGGTCTGCCGAGAGGGCCGACAACGTCCGTTATTTTGTCCCCGGGTTTGAAGTCCCCGAGTTCATATGTTGTTTTTCCCACTTCCTGAAATACGAGCTGTATCGTACCCTTTTCCTCATCTTTCTTAAAAATGGTGAGCGGTATTCTCTCTCCTCTCTCGTGCAATCTCAATATGACGAACTGACCCGCCTTGGCAAATTTTGCCACCATCGGGGCTTTCACTTCTATTCTTTTCACGTGAGGAGCCAGCAGCTCCATATCAATTATTTCGAACATGGATGGGGGGAAATGGAAAACATGATGTTAAACTTTTTGTTGTTTGTAGCCAATCAAATTAAAAACATGCAATCAATATGCCGACAATGATTGCCCTGATGAATATCGATGCTGATGCGGAAGGCGTGCTGAAGGAGAGGGTGAACAAGTTTCTGGGCATTGCCGATATTTCCTCGCTGCATCTTGAGAACGAGATGGTTCACATCCACGACCCGGGCAGGCTGGAAGACCTGCTCTGCAGGGGTGAAAGAATCCTCCTGAAAAGGGCGCACGGGAAAAACCGGAAAACAAAATGGGATGTCATTGCAGGATATGATGCGAGAAGCAAATACTGGGTTCCTGTGCATTCCGGGTATCACAGCATGATTGCAGAGAGAATACTGAACAATAATAAGACAAATCCGTTCGGGAAAACGGACAGCGTAAAATCCGAGGTGAATCGCGGAGGGAGTCGTCTCGATTTTCTGCTTACCAACGGCAGGAAAAGGACATGGGTGGAAGTGAAGGGGTGCACCCTTGCCAGAAACGGTGTTGCCCTTTTCCCCGATGCACCCACAAAGCGCGGAACCAAGCATCTGAAAAGCCTTATGGATGCCGTAGGGGGCGGGGATGGGGCGGCAGTCATGTTCCTTGTTTTCCGCAGGGACACAAAATGTTTTTCTCCGAACAGGGAGATAGACCCCGAATTTGCAAAAACATTTCGTGATGCCATCGACGCAGGAGTGGATGTCCGTGCATTCCGCCTTGTGTACGAAAACGGAACGATATATCTTGATGATGAGATACCGGTATGCGACGGTCACGAATGAATCTTCGGAGGTTTTGTTTTATCTCCATTCGCCCGTTTTCAAATATTCGTCCATGGCTTTTGCTGCTTTTCTGCCGTCGCCCATCGCAAGTATGACGGTTGCGCCGCCCCTGACTATGTCCCCGCCTGCAAAAACACCCTTCTTTGTCGTGCGGAGTTTCTCGTCCACCTCTATGTACCCCCACTTGTTTGTCTCAAGCCCTGGTGTCGCCCCCGTCAGCAATGGGTTCGCTCCCGTTCCCACCGACACAACCACTATATCGACATCAATCTTGAACTCGCTGCCCTTGATCGGAATGGGACGGCGTCTGCCGCTCTCGTCCGCCTCGCCGAGCTCCATTTTTATGCATTCCATCTGTTTGACCCATCCGTTTCCGTCGCCTATGTACCTTATAGGATTCGTCAGCAGCATGAACTTCACGCCCTCCTCCTCGGCATGCTTTATTTCTTCGTCCCTTGCGGGCATCTGTTCCCTTGAACGGCGGTAAACAAGGTATGCATTTTCAGCCCCGAGGCGCACCGCCGTTCTGACGGAATCCATCGCAACGTTTCCGCCTCCGATTACCGCCACGTTCTTTCCCCTGAATATAGGCGTGTCATAACGGGGAAAGCGGTATGCCTTCATGAGATTGGAGCGGGTCAGGTACTCATTGGCGCTGTAAATTCCGTTCAGATTTTCTCCCTCTATGTTCATGAAACGAGGCAGTCCCGCCCCTATGCCCAGATACACCGCACCGAAACCCTTGTCCCCAAGCAGTTCGTCAACGGTATAAATACGCCCGATGAGGTGGTTCGTATGGATTTTCACGCCCATACTCTCGAGTCGCTGAATTTCATATCTGATTATGTCCTTCGGAAGACGGAACTCGGGTATGCCGTATATGAGCACCCCTCCCGGTCTGTGAAGTGCTTCGAATATATGAACTTCATGACCCAGACGTGCCATATCTGCGGCGGCGCTCAGCCCTCCCGGTCCGGAGCCGACGATTGCAACCTTCTTTCCGGTCGGGGGAGCAACCTTGACAACGCATTTTTCTTCGGAGTTACGCTCGTAATCTGCGACAAACCGCTCAAGGTAGCCTATACCGACAGCCTCACCGCTCGCCTTCTTCTGGGTGCAGGCGCCCTCGCACTGCGTCTCCTGCGGGCACACCCTGCCTGTGATTGCGGGAAGGGCATTGTCCCTCATAATCACTTCCAGCGCCTCTATGAATTTTCCCTCGGCAACCTTGGCTAGAAATTCCGGAATCTTTATGTTCACTGGGCAGCCGCTCACGCACGGAGGTTTGGGACAGAGAAGGCACCGCTTTGCCTCCTTCATGGCGGTCTCGGCATCATATCCCTGATTCACTTCCAGAAAGTTTCTTGCCCTTGCCCTTGCGTCCTGCTCCCTCATCTTGTGTCGATGGGTCTGCCTCCTTTCCTTGATTTCTTCGGGTGAAAGTCTCGGCCCTTCATATCTGTAATCGACCATCATTTCACCTCCGCCTCAAGCCTGCACTTGTGCTGGTAGCTTTCTCTTTCATACGGTGCATACTGACTTTTGCGCTGGAACAGTTCGTCCCAGTCCACCTCCTCCCCCGGAAATTCCGGCCCGTCGACGCATGCGAATTTTGTTTTGCCCCCGACGGTCACACGGCAGACGCCGCACATGCCCGTTGCATCGACCATCAGCGGGTTGAGGTAAACGAAGCTCTTTATCCCGTGCTTCATGGCTTCGCGTGACGACATCATCATCATGAACGTGCATCCTATGAAGTACGCCCTGTCTATTTTCTCGCCCCTCTTCACCAGCACATCAAGCGCATTCCTGACCTTGCCCTTAATGCCCGTGCTTGCATCTGATGTCGATATGAAAAGCTCATCCGAATATTCCTCCAGCTTTTCCCTGTTGTATATGAGGTAATTGCTCCTTGCCTCTATGGAAGTGAAAACTTTATTGCCAGCCTCCTTCATCGCTTTGACGATGGGTTTTATCGCACCGATTCCGTAGCACCCGCCGCCCACGAGAACCGTTCCGAATTTTTTTATCGTGGCGGGCTTGCCCAGGGGCGCCATGAAATCAATCTCCTCCCCCGCCTTCTTCCGCCCGAGTTTCATCGTTGAAACTCCCACTTCAAGAAAATAAATGCTGACAGTTCCTTTTTCGGCGTCCCAGTCAGCAAGGCTCATGGGAATGCGCTCCCCCTCCTCATCTGCAATCACGACAGCAAACTGCCCCGGCTTTGCCTTGGCTGCAACCTCCGGGGCATGAAGAACCATCTCGTGCACGTTAGGCACTATCTCCCTCATGGAAATTATCTCAGTCATTGTACCTCCATGCCTTCAGTACTTCGGCAAAATCCTCCACTTTGCCCCCTATTTCCGCCCCGCGGTAGCATATCTCGCCCTCCGGAATGCCCAGAACGGGGTTGTATGAATCCTCTTTTCCCTTTTCCACTGCCTGCGCCGCCGCCCCGCCGCCAGTTGCGCACCGCTTCATCTCTTCGGCGATATCTCCTGCATTTTCATATCCGAAGTCATGCCCCGTGGCAGCCGCAAGTTTTGAAAATATGTTCCAGTCCTCCATTGCCATGCCCGCCGGATTGGAGCATTTTGCAATACCTTTTATGCTTCCGTCAAGCAGAGTTATTGTGCCTTCCTCCTCGGTAAAGGCGGCAGCCGGAAATACAACATCGGCCCTTTCCATAAGTTCCGATTTGTACACATCCTGAAGCACAAGGAATTCCACGCTTTCCGGGATTTCGGACACAGGCTGGGTTATGTACAGCGCCTTGATGCTGCCGCAGTTGTAAATCGGATTCAGTCCTGCATCCGGCAGTTTCATTTTCCACAGCTTTTCAATTTTATCTCTTGCATTCTTATCACTCAGCGATAGGCGCCCGGGCAGCCAGCCTGCCATGCATCCCGCATCAATTGCACCCTGAACATTGCCGCCGTCCCATGCAGGCAGAAGGGTTGCATTAAGAGATGATGCCATATCCGAAATTACGGAAAGTGCCTCCGCCCCTCCCCCACCGGAAAATATGCCCTTGCCGAAAATGATGCAGACTTTTTTGCCCATTAACTCCGCAAGACGGACAGCCTCGCTTCCATTTTTCAATTTGCCTTTCCCTTCGATTGCCTCTGCCGCCTCCCTGAAGAACGACAGATAGCTTTCGGGTGAGATATGCATGTCGATGTAAAGGGGCAGTTTCTTTGCATGGCTGTCCACGATTATGACCTTAGCTCCTTTCTTCTTTGCACGGTATATGTGGGTGAGGAGAACGGGAGCGGACAGATTCAAATCCGTGCCTGCAACGATTATCGTATCCGCATTTTCTATATCGCCGATGGCACCCCGATAGCCGGAACGGGCAATGGAAGGCGCTGCCATTTCCGATGCAATGCCTATGTTATCCGTGCCCATCGCCCTTGCCGTTTTCTGGGCTGCATACATCCCCTCGTTTGTCATCCATGGCGTGATGACGAATGCCACTTCCCCGGGCTTGTATGCTTTCAATTTTTTGGCGGCATACTCTATGGCTTCATCCCACGAAACGGGTTTCAGCACTCCGTTTTCCCTTATCATGGGGTATTCCATACGGTCCGGATGCGTCACCAGTGTCGGAAGGGTGAATCTGCCCTTGACGCACAATCCGCTTTCTTCGGACGGGAGGGAGTTCATCACTTTTCCCCATTTCACTTCCACATCGAGGCTGCATCCCACGGGACAGAGCATGCATGTCGTTTGCACCGTCTCGTCAGCCGTTCCACCCCATTTCGTTCTTTTTTCCGTCAATGCGCCCGTGGGGCATACGTCCACGCAGGCACCGCAGAATATGCAGCCGCTGTCTATCAATGGCTCATCAAAAGATGTTCCTATGACAGTCTCATGCCCCCTGTGGGTAAAATCTATGGCATGCACTCCTCTCACCTCGTCGCAGGTGCGAACGCATCTGCCGCACAGAACGCACATGTCATAATCCCTCTCTATGAAGGGTTCATCCCTTTTCAGGGGCATGTTTCTGTATTCTATGGGCACCCTTATTTCATCTATGCCCAGATATTTTGCAATCTCATAAAGCTCGCAGTCATCCCTGACGGGGCAGAACCTGCAGCCAGTTATCCTTCCCGCCTTGGTCGGCTCCTTGTTGTATTTGAAGCATTCCTCCCGGTCGTCGCATACGATGCAGGCGCTGGGATGCTCGGAAAGAATCAATTCGAGTATGTTGCGGCGGAGGCGGTTCAATTCCTCGATGTTCGTCTGCACGACCATGCCGTCTCTGACAGGTGTGGCGCATGAAGGCACATATTTTTTCATGCCCTCGACCTTCACGAGGCACATCCGGCATCCCCCGAACGGCGGCAGCTGTGGCAAATTGCAAAGCGTGGGAATGTATATGCCGGCTCTTTTGGCGGCATTGAGTATCGTCTCCCCCGCCTCCGCCTCCACCGCCCTGCCGTCAATGGTTATTTCCGGCATTTAACCACCTGCCTTATTTTCATTGCTTGTCCCGTTCTCGCCCTCATCACCCTTGCCCGTTTCCTTTTTCACGGCACCGACAGGGCATACCTGGAAGCATACTCCGCATTTCACGCATTTTTCAACGTCGATGTGATACGGCTTTTTCAGCTCGCCCTCTATTGCATTTGCCGAGCAATTTTTGGCGCACGTCCCGCACCCTATGCATTTTTCCTCGTCTATTTCGTACCATATCAGACTCTTGCAAACCTTCGCAGGGCATCTCTTGTCCTTTATATGTGCGATGTACTCGTCCCTGAAGTATCTCAGCGTTGTGAGAACCGGATTGGGAGCGGTCTGCCCCAGCCCGCACAGCGAACCGTTTTTGACCGTGATGGCAAGTTCCTCCAGCAAATCGAGGTCTTTCATTTCCCCCCTGCCTTCCATGATTTTTTCCAGTATGTCCTTCATTTTTTTGGTTCCTATGCGGCATGTCGGGCATTTTCCGCACGACTCGTACTGCGTAAAACTCAAAAAGAAATGGGCGACATCGACCATGCATGTGTCCTCGTCCATCACAACCATGCCTCCCGAGCCCATGATGGAGCCGACTCTTGCCAGCGTCTCGTAATCAATCGGCAAATCAACGTAATTGGCAGGGATGTACATCTCCTGCACAAGCGACTCGTAATCGAACGTCAGACCTGCAAGATGGGCGGGAATGCATCCTCCGGACGGTCCGCCTGTCTGCACCGCCTTGAGCTTCTTCCCGTCGGGAACGCCTCCTCCTATGTCATATATTATGCTTCTCAGTTCCGTTCCCATGGGTATCTCGACCAGCCCGCTGTTGACTATTTTGCCCGTGAGAGCAAAAACGGCGGTACCCTTCGAATCCTTCGAGCCGATAGAGGCAAACCACTCAGCCCCTCTCGATATTATCACCGGAACGCTCGCCAGCGTCTTGACATTGTTTATATTGGTCGGCTGCCCCCACAGACCTTTCTGGGCGGGGAACGGCGGGCGGGGGCGGGGCATGCCTCTCTTTCCTTCTATGGAAGCAATCAAAGCGGTTTCTTCACCGCACACGAATGCTCCCGCACCCATCTTCGTTTCCACGCTGAAACTGAAATCGGAGCCCAGAATATTTTTGCCCAGGAATCCCCTTTCTCTTGCCTGCTCGAGAGCAATGCTGAAACGCTTTATCGCAAGGGGGTATTCCTCGCGGATGTATATGTATCCCTTGCTTGCCCCTATGGCGTAGGCGGCGATTATCATTCCTTCAAGGACTGTATGCGGATCCGCCTCCAGAATGCTTCTGTCCATGAACGCCCCGGGGTCGCCCTCGTCGGCATTGCATATCATGTATTTCTGGTTTGCCTCCGACTTGGCATCGCGGCAGTATTTCCATTTCGTTCCCGTGGGAAATCCCGCCCCTCCCCGCCCCCGCAGCCCTGATTTTTTGACCTCGTCTATAACATCCTCTGCCTTCATTTTCAGAAGGGCTTTTTTGAGGGCTTCGTAGCCTCCCGTGGCAATGTAATCGTCTATGTCCTCCGGGTCTATCTTCCCGCAGTTTCTGAGTATTATCTCCCTGAACTGGTTTTTGTAGAACGGTATGTCTTTGTAATGCTGTATGGGCTTGCTGTTCTTTGACTCGCGGTAAAACAGACGCTCCACGGGCACGCCCTTTTTGATGTCTGACTCTACAATGTCATCCACATCGTCCACCTTCACTTCCGTGTAGAAAGTGCCTTCCGGCTCGATTACGACTATGGGCCCGCGCTGGCAGAATCCGTGACATCCCGTCTTTTTCACCACCACGTCCAGCTTTTCCTTCTCCACCTTTTCCTTCAATGCATCGAATATCAGAGGCGATTTGGACGATGTGCATGCCGTCCCTCCGCAGACCAGAATCGTTTTTTTATCCATTTCATCCCTCCTCCTTGAGTTTGTCCAGCAGTGCAATAAATTTTTTACGTGTCATTTTGCCGTGTACCTCGCCGTCTATCATCACGACAGGGGCAAGGGCGCAGCACCCGAGGCATGCAACCCTTTCGAGAGAGAACTTGCCGTCCTCAGTTGTCTCTCCGGGGCTTATGCCCAGATGGATTTTAACCTCGTCTGCAAGCATATCCGAGTTCCGGACATGACAGGCGGTGCCCATGCATACTTTTATCTGGTGTTTGCCGGACTTATGAAATTTGAACTGGGTGTAGAATGTTGCCACGCCGTATATTTCGTTTCTCGATACGTGAAGTTTTTCCGCTATCGCTTCCACACCTTCGGGAGAAATGTATCCTACCTCTCTCTGCAAAGATTGAAGCATCGGTATTATGTTCTCCCTGCTCACATCGTACGGCGCAAGAATTTGTTCTATCGTTTTTTTACCCCCGCCCATGTCCTCCCCCCGGCGCGGAAATGAAAAATGTTACCACTCTTGCCATCCATATCTGGAAAAAGAGAGATTATTTAAATGTATGCGATTTTTTATCTCCTGCCTCGAAATTTATTCGGCGCTTTTAATGCTTCATCCAGCCTTTTCATTATGAATTCCTTTCCCAGAGAATGGATGAAGTAGCCAGCTCTCGGTCCCTTCTTCTGTCCCAGAATTATTTCGTACAGCCATTGGAATGCATTTTTTGCCGCAATGCCCTCCTCTTCTGCTGCCTCGTATATCGCCTTGTGGATTTCCTCCGCACTCCATTCAATGCCTTCAAATTTGCTTCTCAAAGCGGCGAAGAACTTTTTCTGCTCGTCGGTTACTTTCACGGGCAGTTTTTCCTTTACCTCGAATTTCACGATGTCAGGCGCGAAATGGGCGAGCCAGTATCTCACTTTCTCCGTTCTGTCCCTGAGCCGCCTTTCCTCGAATTCCTCAAGTTTGCCAATCTCCCCGTTTCTCTCCAGTATTTTTTTGACACCATTCCAGTCCCCCGCTATCTGCACCAGCGTGACGAGATGGCGGTAGGGCACCTGCGTCATCATTTTATCGCCCGCTCCGTAGGGCTGGGAGAGTTCGTAGATTCGTTCGGCATCCTTTATGCCAGTCTTTGCCTCCTCTTTTCCGAAGACTATTCTCTCATATCTGTCGTATTCATCCACCAGATCAAGCAGGCCGAGCCCCGCATCGAACTCGATATGGCGTGAAGGCTCGTGTTTCATGAGCAGGAAACGCAGCACTTCGGGCGGTGTCATTTTCAGCATATCCTCGGCAGCAATAGCCATGCCGGTGGAGCCGTGCATTGCCCCCCTTCCCTTCAGATTGATGAACTCATAGACCAGAGGCATCGGTGGCTCGTATTTGTAAACCTCTGCGGATATCACCCTGCCGGTGTCCCATGAGCCGCCTGCCGCCGCATGGTCTTTTCCGAATGCCTCGAACGTGACACCGAAAATTTTCCAGCGGGCGGGCCAGTCGACGCGCCACGGGAGTTTCCCCATTCCCCCTTTTCTTATGTCCGCTTTTCCCTCGTTGCCGCACGTGCATTTGTAGCTGACAAATGGATAATCATATGAAATAACATTGCCGGTGAGTCTTCCGCATTTCTCGCATTTGACGTTGAGTGGCATCCACGTGTCCGGCAAATTTCTGTTCGAGATGGTGCTGAGCATATTTCTTATCGCAGATGCATTGTCAAGCGCCACTTTTATGCTCTCGTTGTACACCCCGTTGCGGTAAAGCTCGTGAGCCAGATACACCTTTGGCTTTATTCCGAGTTCTTCAAGTGATTCCAGAAAAGGCGAGAGGAAGTGGTGCGCATAACTTTCATGCTCCCCGCACGGACACGGTATATCCGACAAAGGCATGCCCACGTATTTTTCGTATGATTTCGGCAGGAAAGGGTAGACCTTGCGCAGTGTGTCGAACGTATCACCTATGTATATCAATTCCGCATCACCGCTTTTGTCCTTCAAAGCCCTGTAGACAGCCTCCGTCGTCAGCACCTCTCTCATATTGCCTATATGTATCGGGCCAGACGGAGTTATGGCGGTTGCAAGAACATGCTTTTTTCCTCTTTCAAGCAATTTTTCAGCCGTGACATCTGCCCAGTGCACAAGCCCTTAATGTGCCCCCGACATTTTATTTTTTGGGTTGAAGGCAAACCCAATTTTTAAATATCTCCATCAATTAATGCGTACAATGAAGAAGTGGGCGATACTAATTGTTGTTATGTTCATTGCTGTCAATTTTTCTGCCGTCAACGGAGGTGCAGAGGCAAAGGGAAATGAAGTTGTTGTTGTATCTGACAGCGATGCCTTCTTTTCTTTGATATCAACGGCGCTTGCCTTTCATGAGGGTAAGTTGCCGATGCTGCTTTTCAAAAATAATTTGACGGCACAGCAGAGATTCATTAACGATTACGGTGCCGACAGCTTGATTGTGGTGGGAAAGCATGTCGATGCAACTCTTCCGTGCAAGGAATTTCTCGGAGATGCCGTATCCGTATCGTTAAAAATTGCGGAATTTTTCGGGAGAAGCAACTCTGCCGTTGTTATGCCCTACGGCATGGACGAGTACAATCTTTCCGTGATAGCCACGCCCATAGCCTGCTATCTTAACGCACCCATACTTCTGTATGACGGAAATGACGATGAAATCATGAACGAAATCGGCAAATTGGGCGCAGATAATGTCGTATCAATCGGAAATGTGCCCGTCGGAAATATCCACCTCGAAAACGAGGAGGAGATATACGATTACATCTCAGGCATAAAAGACGTAAAGTATGTGGCGGTTGCGAATCCAGATGACGAGATAGAGCCGTCCGTGATAAAAAGCAAGGAGATAAGCATGGAAGGGCATATGAAAAACGTTCAACTCACCGTTTTTTCGCAGAAAATAAATCTGGTGGGGAGCGACGAGGAAACTTTCGGCATATCTGTCCCCGACGGCGTAAACAGAATCAGAGTTCTTATAGACGTGCCGAAGGTAGACCGGGCGCCTTATGTCATATCATCCGTTCTTTACGACGGGAAGGGCAAAATGGTGACATACTCGTTCAGCAATGCCTATGCTTTTCAGAAGTGCTATATGGACGCTCTCTCGGTAAACGATGCCGGAAATTACACGCTGTCGGTAAAAATCTATCACGGATTCAGAGGGGGCTTTTTCTCATTAAGGGGCTTTTCCTATGTTGACACCTCTTTCAATGTCACGGCAGAGGTGGAAAGCCTTTCATCTCCCCATATGCCGCTGGCAGGCATTTCGAAACTCGCCCCGTACCTTGCATCTTACCACGACGGCATGGTTCTGTCCGTCCGGAATGAAATAACCACTCCGGCATACGAAGGCATCGCCGGCGGCACGGCGGGGGGCGCATGGAATAATGTAGCTATCCAAAAATATGTGAACGGTCAGGTGAACAAAACCGTGGGCAGGATTGAAAGCCATGTCGGAAAGGATGTTAAATGGGTGGCGGTGGTGGGCGATACGAACATGATTCCGATGTATTATTACAACGGGAGCATGGCGGACGAATACGTCGGCTTCGGTATACCTTCCGATAACCCTTATTTTTTGAATTTCACCGTGGCTGCCGGCAGGGTTCTCGCAATGGATGATGTTGACACCTCTCTCCTTATGAGCAGGAGTTTGTTTTACAACGACATATGCCACGGCGACTGGATGAAGAACTTCACCTTCATATTCGGCGAGGGCTTCGGCGAGACAGCGGGCATTTTCCACCAGATTCCTTACTCCAAGGTAGCGTCGCAGTACGGCTTTTCCACGAGAATTTTCGGGGACTTGAGAAACAGCCGTCCGATGCTGGAAAAACTCAATGCTTTCGATGCCAATTATATCGAATACGAAGGGCACGGCGACTGGTACTGGATGTTCTCCAACATCTACGGCATAAACTCATATGTCAAGGAAGTGGATGCCAGCCATGCAAAGCATTTTACCATGCACCCCAGCGTTGTTCTCAGCGCCGCATGTCTGATGGGAAGAATAGACGGCATTCCTCTTGAGGAGAACATAGGAATGGCATTCATACACGCAGGCGCAGGCGCATTCATAGGGGCGACGAGGGAGACGGGGCAGGAGGCGGAACTCGAAATAATAGAGGATAGCCTTATAAAAAACAATACGAGCATAGGCGAGGCGCTTTTGAAATCAAAATTGGTTGATAAGCCCCCGACAGAATATGCCCGTGTGCTTTACGGAGACCCTGCATTCAATCCGTATGAACCCCAGTCGTAGCCCGGTTAAAAGATTGTTGTATTGCAATATGCCATATGCTCGGTTACCTTCTCCGGTTAACCACAAAGTCGATGGTGCTTCTGATTACCTTCTTTGCGTGCGTATCCCCAAGATGCGCCGTATTTTTGTCGAATGCATTCTTTGCCTTTTCTGAGAATTCCCTTGCAACCTTTTTGCCGTATTCGATACTTCCGTACTTCTCCATGAGTTTGAGTACATAGTTCTTTTCCTGCTCGGTTTTCAGATGCCTCGGTTTCGAATAAATGGTTTTTATAAAATTTTTTTCGGCTATGGTGCAATGGCTGAGAAGATGAATGAGCATTATTGTTCTCTTTCCCTCCAGAATATCTCCGCCCCGTTCCTTCCCCTGCTCCGTGCTGTCCACAATCAGATTCATGGTGTCGTCCCATATCTGGAAGGCGCATCCGAGGGGGACCCCCCATTCTTCTATTTTTCGGATGTTGTCGTCCGGTGCTCCCGCAAGCATGGCGCCGAGCTGCAAAGGCCCCGTTATGGTGTAGTACCCCGCCTTTGTGTAAATCATTTTGTAGTATTCCTCCTCGGTGATAGCTATTCTGCCGTCCCGTATCCAGCTCATCTCCATGTACTGCCCCTCGGCGGTTCTCGTGAGGATATCATACATTTTATCGTATATTTTCCATCCTAACTTGTCCCCCAAAAATCTGACATTGTCGCCCAGCATTTTCCACATTATCATATGGAGGGCATCGCCTGCATTCACGGCAAGTTCATCGCCGTATATTCTGTGAAGAGCAGGTTTGTACTCATCGCCTGATGAACGCCTTTCCTCGGAGTGGTCTTCAAAATCGTCATGTATCAGAATCCAATCCTCGGATGTCTGCATGGCTGCGGCAGTCAATATCGCTTTTTCGTCGCTGCCGCCGAACATCTCATTGGACAGCATCACCAGTGCAGGCCGGAGATATTTCCCTTTCCTTTCAGGGTATTCCCTCACCATTGCGTAATGCTCCTCGGGCTCTTTCATCGGAAGGTATTCCTTTATTTTAGCCCATACCGGCCCCTTTATTTTTTCCAGCTCCTCCGTAAGATTTATTTCAGCCATGGATACGCACCGTCAAGGAGATTATAATATGCACGGATTTTATTAACTTAACCCTGCCTGCCTGACTTTTAACAAGAGAAAACTCCATAACAACCCTTAAAATATCTTTTGCATTACACCCTCATGCTTCCCGGGGCTGTGGCAGAAGAGATAGAAAATGTTGTTGGAAAGGGCAATGTTGTTTCATCCGTTGCCGGGCTTTATGCTTACGGCTTTGATGCATCCATCCATCATCATATGCCGGACGTTGTCGCAAGGGTTCATAACGTTCATGAGGTAAGCAAAATTGTCCGCATTGCCTATGAGCACGGCATTCCTGTCATCGCAAGAGGCTCAGGCACGGCCCTCTCCGGTCAGTCGATTCCGATAGAGGGCGGCATCATGCTGGATATGACCCCCATGAACAAAATAAAGGAAATTCGTGTCGAGGATTTGTACTGCACCGTCGAGCCGGGCATAATTTATGGCAAACTCAACAAGGAACTTGCCAAGAAAAATTTCTTCTTTCCGCCTTCGCCGGGAAGCGGCGACGTCTGCACCGTCGGGGGCATGGTCGCTACCAACGCTTCTGGCATGCGGGCGGTAAAGTACGGGGCGACAAGGGATTACGTTCTCGGAATGGAGGTCGTGCTGCCCGACGGGAGCATCACCCACTTCGGAACCAGAACAATCAAAAATTCGTCGGGATACCAGATGGAGAAGCTGATGGTGGGAAGCGAGGGAACGCTGGGCATAATAACCGAAATCACTTTCCGCATCATTCCTCTGCCGGAAAACAGGGCAATAACACTTGCCTCTTTCGATTCTCTCGAAAAAGCAGGTCAGGGCATTTCCAACATAATTGCATCGGGTCTGCTTCCTTCCGCCCTCGAAATAATGGACAAGGTATGCATAAAGGCGGTGAACAAATCGATGGGCATAGGCCTGCCGGAAAGCGAGGCGATAATAATTGCGGAGGCGGACGGCGCCGGAGAAGTCATAAAGAGGGATGTAAAGACGATAGCGGAAATATGCAGGAAAAGCGGTGCGGGCAATATCACATTTACCGATGACAAGGACGAAATGGCAAATCTCTGGAGAGGGAGAAAGGGAGTCCTGCCGTCTCTTTCCCGTTATGGCAAAGATATGATTTCGGTATCCCTTGCGGATGACATGTCGGTGCCGATATCCAAAATTCCCGTTGCAATAAAAAAATTTCAGGAGATTGCCGCCCGTCATAAAATTCTCATAGGGACTTACGGCCATGCGGGCGACGGCAACCTCCACACAAAAGTTTTGATAAATCCCATGGAGGCGGGAAGCTGGGGAAGGGCCGAGAAGGCTGTCGACGAGATATATCACGTTGTCATATCTTTGAGGGGTACGGTCAGCGGCGAGCACGGAATAGGCATATCCAAAGCCCCGTGGATGCAGCTCGAGAGAATGGATTCGCTTGCCGTGATGGAAGAGATAAAGAAGGCAATAGACCCGAAGAACATAATGAACCCCGGCAAAATGATGCAATGGCACGGGAGTATAATTTCGTATTTGAGGTATCCTGAACATGAGTGAAATGAAGCATCTTGAGAAAATACAGCACGAACTGATATGCTGCACGGGATGCGGCTACTGCAAGAAATCCTGCCCCACTTTCGATTTGTGGGGGACGGAGGCGGACAGCGGGAGGGGCAAGATTTTTCTCTCATACGGTCTGATGTCCGGAGAGATAACGGAAGACAACTCGGTTATAGAAGCCCTTCAGAAATGCCCTTTGTGCGGTCGGTGCGAGCAGGATTGCCCATCGCTTGTCAGAATAACGGACATAATCCGTGCTGCAAGAAAGGACGTTCACGGCATTCTTCCCGCCCATCAATCAATTCTGGATAACATCGCCGATTACGGAAATCCTTTCGGGAAAATGGGGAATGAAAAAGAGGGGCAGGATGGCGAAGGCAGTAAAATCGCATATTTTTCCGGATGCATGGAAAATTATTTTGAGGGGGGGCTGAAAAAAGCAGCCATTTCGATATTCAAAAAGGTAGGCATCGAGGTGATGCTGGTGGACAATGAATGCTGCGGCAGCCCCATCGATACCATCGGCGGCGAGAACCATCAGATAGAAAAACTTGAAAAGCAATTCGAGGAAAAAGGAGTTGAAAAAATAATTTTTTCCTGTCCCGACTGCATGAACTCTTTCATTCCCCTCAAGGAAAAATTCGAAATCTTGCATATATCCGAATTTCTGGCGGGCATGGATTTGAATATTGAAAATACGGGAACAAAGTTCATCTACCACGACCCTTCCGTTCTCGGAAGAAAACTCGGCATATATGAGGAACCGAGGAAGCTCATCGAAAAGGCGGGCAGGCTCGTCGAGTTCGATGAAAACAGGGAGCTTTCACAGTGCTGCGGCAGCGACCTCGCTTTCAGGACGGCGTTTCCCGATGCGGCCGGTGAAATGGCAAGGAAGATTGCCGATGAGGCAAAAGAGAAGGGTGCGGTCTTGGTCACGGCATCGCCCCACTGTTATCATCATCTCAAAGAGTACGGGAATGTCATGGACATTGTAGAAGTGGTAGACCGATATCTCCGGCAGCGATAAGTTTTATTATCGAAAAAGTATATCCCCTCATGATACCCAAGAAGCTGTTTCTCACCAAAGGAGTGGGAAGGCATAAAGACAAGTTGCAGTCATTCGAACTTGCACTGAGAAATGCAGGCATCGCCTCTTGCAATCTCGTGGAAGTGTCAAGCATAGCCCCCCCGAATTGCAAAATAATCTCCGCCAGTGAGGGAAAGAAGTATCTGAAACCCGGAAGCATAACTTTCTGCGTAATGGCAAAAAATTTGACGAATGAGCCCAACAGACTTGTTGCCGCTTCGATAGGTCTTGCTCTCCCCAACGACAGGAGTCTATACGGTTATCTGTCGGAATACCACAGCTACGGTGAGACGGCGAAAAAGGCGGGGGATTATGCCGAAGACTTGGCTGCGACGATGCTTGCCACCACTCTCGGCCTTGAATTTGACCCGGAGAAGGCATGGGACGAGAGAAAGCAGGAGTATAGAATGAGCGGGCGCATTGTCCGTTCGAGGAATATAACGCAGTCTGCGAGGGGCGATAAGCATGGCAGATGGACAACCGTGGTGGCTGCAGCGATTTTTGTAATGGATGAATAATTATTCTATATGCATCTCCATAAGCCCGTCAGCATTCTTTTTCCTTGATATTTTTATTCCGTCAGTTTTCAAAAGCACAACCTCATTTACAACATTGACTTCCCCCTCGAGCAGATGCCCCCCTACAAGGCGGTGGTCGGACGGGGCAAGCGCCACATGGATATGGCACACCACATTGCCTTTTTCATCCCTCCCGATGTTGCCCTGCATTGATACAAGTTCCGCAGGTTCTGTCAATCTCTCCTTTATGTATTCTTTTCCGTTGAAGTAGCCCACAACGGCATTTTTCAGCATGCCTATGCCCGACAGTATAACGGCAGATTGTATGTCATACTTCTCCGCCAGCCCTTCGATATTTTTGATTGCCTGCCCTTCGACAAATTTTGCGACAACGATACTTTCGCTTTCTTTTGACTGCATGATTCGTTAATCGCAATGGATTTAAATCATTAATCCCAGAACTGCCTTGTTCTCGAATAATTTATCTCTGCCTTCAGTATCTCTTTGAGCAGCTCATCGCCCTCCTTCTGTGTGCCGAGAATTCTTGCAGCCGTATCCGGTCCAATGCCATAGCCCGCCATGACAACAATTGCCTTTTTTCCGTATGATGCAACTAGAGAGGCGCTTTTCACAGATGCCCTTCCTTCGAATGTTTTGTCGCGTTTGAACACAGCCACCATTTTGCTTTTGCATTTCGGGCATGACGGCTCGGCTCTCTCCACCGTGGTGCTCCATTCTCGAGAGCAGTTCATGCACCTTAGCGTAATGCGGGTGTTCATCAACCTTCTTTTGAGGGAGGCGATTATGGCGGGGTCGAATCCGGACGGACGGAAAACCTCCCCCTTTACTTTCTCTCCCTGAAGCGAAAAAGGGGACAGACCCTGAATTTTTACGGATATGCTTCCCTCCTGCATTTTTTTCAGCACCTCCCTGGCATGCTCCATGTCCATCTTTTCCCATATCACCCGGTCAACAACCTCCTCCATCAGAGGCAGGTCTTCGAACACTTCCATTATCCTTTCCATGGAGAGCCTTCTGCTGTCGGCATCCCTGCTCAGCACACCGAACTTCCGTGCTACCTTTATCATCTCCCATCTGATGAACGTGCTGTTTTTGAGCACCACCCTCATAAGCCCATCCACCCCTTCCGGATTTGTGCCGAGCATCACATCCCTCACCATATCCAGTTTTATGGGGAAGGCGGCGCGGAGGTAAATACGGTAGGCATCGCTGTCCATGGCAATTCTTTCCCCGAGACGCTGGGCAAGCAGGGAGGCGATCAGCCGGCCTATCGCTTCATTCGTCATCGAACCGAAATGGGTGTTTATGTAAACCGTGCCGTCCCCCCGTTCTATCGTAACGAGTTTGTCCGTGGGCAAATCAAAGCCTCTTTCCGTCTGGGCTTTTACCTCCTGCCGTATAACATCGTTATCGATTTCTCCTGCGGCGGCCCTCCGCCTCGCCCGCCCCGCCGCCTGCGCCACCTCGAACGGCACCGGGATTTCCTCCCCCGCCCAGTCGGGAACCATGTATGTCCTTCTTGCAGGCGATACAACCAGCCTTTCATCGTTGCTGACAACCTCCCACGCCCTGCCCTTCATGATGAACCTTGCCCCGGGCGTGCAGTAATCCGTAACAAAGCTTTCATCCACCTTCCCTATTTTTTTGTTTGATGATATGTCGTAAACATCAACGCTTTTCTCGTCGGGTATCATCGATATGTTTTCGAAGAAATAGTTCCTTGTCTTTCCCTTTTTCACTATGTTTTTTCCGTCATACCATATTATGCGCTGTTCCTCGAGCTGTTTGACGACAGCCATGAACTTTGGCAACTCAAGCTCCCTGAACGGATACGCTCTTTTTACGATTCCGTAAACCCTCTCCGCCTCTATCTTTCCGTATTCCATGGTTATGGCGAGTATCTGGTTTGCAAGGACTGCAAGCGGATTTTTCCTTATCCTTGTTTTCTCCAGATTGCCATTCATCGCCATTTCCGCAATGACCTCGCTTTCTACAAAATCCTCCGTATTAGTTGCGATTATCACCCCTTTTGAGACGCCGCCGGCGTAATGGCCGCTCCTTCCCACACGCTGCACGAGCCTTGTAACCTGTCGGGGCGAATTGTATTGTATGACGAAGTCGGTGCCGCCCACGTCTATACCGAGCTCGAGTGAGGAGGTGCATATCAATGCCTTCACCTTCCCCTCCTTGAATTTTTCCTCCGCCTCCACCCTCGCTTCTTTTGACAGCGAGCCGTGGTGGATATCTATGGGTGCACCTATCCCGTGGAGGTGGGATGCAAGCAGTTCCGCCGTATCCCTCGTATTGACAAATAACAGCACCGATTTGTGCTCATCGATCATTTTCCCCGCCGTTTCCACCACCGAAGCGGAAGTCACATCGCATCCGAGTTTCCGGGCAACAGCATCGCTTCTTTCGCCCTCCTCACCCCTCACGAATTTTACCTCCACTTCCATCTCCTTTCCTTCGTTTTCCTTTATTATTCCGACATCCTCGTTTCCCCCGAGAAAATCGGCAATCTTGCGGGGCGTCCCGACGGTAGCGGAAAGTCCTATGCGCTGGAAGTCGCCTGCCAGCTCTCTCAGACGCTCGAGGGCAACTGCAAGCTGCGCCCCCCGCTCCTCCCCCGCCAGTTCATGCACCTCGTCGATGACAACCCATCTCACATCCTTCAGACTTTCTCTCAGATTTTTCCCGGTGAACAGTATCTGCAGGGTTTCCGGTGTGGTGATGAGCATGTCGGGCGGATGAAGCGACTGCCTTCTCCTCTCCTTCTTCGTCGTGTCGCCGTGTCTCACAGCTATATCAATGCCGAGTTTTTCCCCCCACGACAATGTGCGGCGGAGCATGTCCCTGTTGAGGGCGCGGAGGGGCGTTATGTACAGTATGCTTATCCCCTTTGCCTTCCCTTTTTCCATGAACATATTGAATACGGGAAGGAGGGCAGCCTCCGTCTTTCCCATGCCGGTCGGTGCTATGAGAAGAAAGTTTTTCCCGCCCATGATTTCCGGAATGGCCTTCAACTGGGGCGAGGTAAGCTCCTCCAGCCCCTCCTCCAGAATGACTCTCTGCAGCACCGGATTCAATCCCATTTCCTTCATGCTATCGCAATAAGCAAAACAGACAGCAGCCCTGTCAGGAGTATCCCGTCAAACGTTCCGGCTCCTCCTATCGATATGTCGGTCGCAACTTTCTTCACCTTTCCCATGTTCATCAAATCGGCACCGACAAGAACGCCCGTGACGCCTGAAATGAACGCTATGGGGGCGGCATTGCGGGGGGAAATGGTGAGGGCTATCAGGGATGCCAGTATCGGAGGAACCAATGCAGGCATTGCTATTCCTTTGCCTTCAACAGGCTTTGCGAGTTTGTAGCAAACGGCGGTCATGAATAAAGCGGCCAGTAAAAGAGGGATATAAAGATTTTCATTCAGGCGGAACAGCAGAAAAATTGATATGATAACTGGTACGACAGCCCCCCCTACATTCACTTTCACTTTCGTGATTCCTTCTGAGAAAGTTCTGGTTATCCCGGTCGGAGAGAAAGGGTCACGGGTATAGTACTCCTTCATCCCTCTCATGTTTCCAACAGGTATGTTTATCAAACTCCCGAGAAGCACGCCCACCAGCAGGAGAAATGCCGTGAGAGGTGAAAAGCCCAGCTTCAGGAATGCATTGTTTACCAGCCCCACGAAAAGAAATGTTGCAATCATGACTAACAGCGGCAGGGCTATTAGAAGGAAGAATATGCCTAAGGGAGGTTTGATTTCCATTAATTCTCTAACAGCCCCGATATTTAATATTTTGCCGGTGCGGCAAAATGGAAATTTTTCCAGCTGGTACTTTTGTCCTCCTTCGTACTAAGTCCAGATATGTATGGCTTTCTGTGCTACAGATACAATTATGCATTTCTTCCATGTCCATAAGCCGAAATCAGCCCATGTAGTGGTCTGCGCCCCACGGCTCCGGCTTGAGTCCTTTCCTTTCCCTTATCTTGG
>CAZQQE010000005.1:0-21245 GCA_964595325.1 uncultured Thermoplasmatales archaeon
AACGGGGGAAAAACTATTTAACCCCTTTGCAATCCATTTAGCGATGAAGAAGGATAAGAAGGAAGGGGAATATGAATTCGAGATGCCCAAGTTTGACGAGAAAGAGTTTATAGAAAAGGAAAAGAAGAAAGCCAAGACATATTTTATCTCTTTCGGATTCGGGATGGTCATGGGGGTCATATCCTGTCTTGCATGGATACATATATCTCCGGGTTTGAGATGGGGGCTCACATTCCTGCTTGCTCTCACCTCCGTAGGTTTCCTTGTAAAAATCCTTCAGATACTCAAGGTGGATACGTCAAAATTCGGCAAAAAGGAATGGCTGGGTGCCATATCATTTTATCTATTTACATGGCTTGCAATTTTCATTCTTGCAATAAATCCCCCGTTCTATGACGCCTCGCCTCCGTACATAGACGGCGTTGCAATCCCTTCCATACAATCAATCGGCGGAAGCGTACTTATTGCCGCCAAGATAACTGACAATGTTGCGGTCAAATACGCCAGAGTAAACATCACGGACGGCGATACATGGAATATATACAATATGAGTAAGGACGGTGACGTATATACTTACGATTACGTATGCAACAAAAGTGCTTCCTTCAATTATACCATAATCTCTGCCGACAGGGGCGGTAGGGAGAGCACGTTTACCGGCAATTTTTCGTTTATCAAGAATGCAATAACGGTGCAGGCCCCTTCAAAGGCAATGGATGCGTCTGATAAAATAGAGATAAGAGTTATCGAGGGCATAAGCAGCGAGCCCTTCAGGGTTTACTACACCATCAACGGAAAGGAGGTCAATGCCACATATTCCGGTGAGATTGCAGTTGGCAATGAAAAATATGAAGTCTACACGACTTCGCCGGAGTATGACGGATGGGACGAAAGTAGTTCGGTAAACATCAGCGTGTATGCAGAGGTTATCCATTATTTCCTCGGAGTGGAGAAGGCTTACACGAATAACGTAACAGGAGGAACCTACACATTCAATACAACCGTGGACAGCAGTATCGGAACTTTGAACTCACCGGCTGTCAGCAATCTCCCGAAACCCATATCCCCGAAACAGACACCGGGCTTTGAATCACTCGCCTTCGTGGGCGCCGTGGCCGTTGCGCTGGTTCTATTCAGAAAGAGAAGGAAGTAGTTTTTCCGCTTCAAACTCGAATGCTATCACGGGATATTCAAGCTCAAAGTTAGATATCACCTCGGGGTGTATTTCTCCGAAGTAACCTATTTCATGCCCTGTTTCATTTTCTTTGTTTGACCCCCTGTCAATTACGGATGCGCATCTTCCGTCTATGAACGCCCCGCTCTTCTTTTCAACCACCTCCGCCTCCACCCCCAGATTGCGGAGCAGCGCCTCCACGATGGACTTGCATTCGGTAAATCCCGCCTTTGCATCCATTTTCATCCCTGCAACCATCGTTTTGTTGAGAGGTATGCCGTTCTTTATTTTTACCACGTCCCCGACTTCGTAAATCATCTGGGGCAGGTCATTGTGTCTATTTCTGGATAAAATTTCCAGGAGTGACGGCAGCAGCGATACGCGCATGCACGAATGCTTTGTCGATATAGGATTTTCGATACTCACCACTTCCCCGGGTTCAAGACGCATTTTTTCGAACTGCTCCTCCTCGTTTGAAAGGGATATCGTGGCAATTCCGATAAATTTCAGCCCTATCAAAGTTTCATGTATTTTTTCTGCGGACAGTGATTTGCCAAAAGTCATGCTTTTCGGCAGACGGGGTGAAAATTTGTCGTAGCCGTATCCGATGGCTATATCCTCGACGATGTCAATCGGATGAAGGATGTCAACCCTCCACGGAGGCACATCAACCTTTACCTTGCCGCCTTCGGTACGTGCGTTGAATCCCATTTTCTGGAGGGATTCCGTTGCATGGCCGCTCACATCGAACCCGAGCACTTTCGATGCATAACTTATTTCCACTTCTTCTTTCGGTGGAGTGAAGTCGGGTGTTTTTGTTTTGTTTTCACCGTCTATGATTTCGACCATCTCCGCCTCCCCGCCCCGCTCCGCTATGGCTGCTGTGATAATATTCAATGCATCTCTCACCGCCTTTCTGTCGATGCCTGTGACATCCACGAAAAGATTCTCGGTGAATAAATCCACGGCTGTCAACTCCCCGTTTATTATAGGCGGGAACGACAGCACATTTCCAGATTTGTCGAGTATTATGGGGTACCTTTCGAAGTTCTCTAGGATGCCGGCGTACTTTATTCCCTTGTCATGCTTTTGCAAAATCTCGTCAAGCGTCATCTCGACCGACATGCCGAGGGGTATGAACGATATCTCGCCCGGTCTGACAGCTTTGTACGTGAACGGAGGCGTGACGGCATCGAGGTTGTGGAGTCCTATTGCCATCTTCTCTCTGTCCTTGCCCACCGAGAAATGAAGTTTTTCTTGAAGTTCCATCATGGAGATTATGAAATTCTCGCTCATTTTGACGTTACGCACCACGGCCGCCGACACAAACGGACGGATATCCTTCACGCTTTCATCAACATTGAGCGATACGGACGGCTCTTTGAGTTCATATACTTTAAGGCCCTTTTCGATGCCCAGGAAAGAGCGCATCGCCCTTGCAAGTCCCTCCACGCTGAGCAAGTCTGGCCTATCAGGAAAAAATTCCACGGATATGCTGTCTCCTTCTACCTTATCTATTTCCGCTCCTATCATGGGTATTTTTTGCATAAGCTCATCTTTCTCGATACTCTTTCCGATGAGCCCCACCAGATCATCATAGTTGAAAGTTATTACGGGCATCCCTGATAAATGCCGCTGCCCATATTTTATTTTGTCGATTGTTCAGCCGAAAACCATCATCAACAGCATTAAGCCTATGAATCTGAATATGGGGTCGAGCAGAGGTATGCGGAGCAGGAAAGGAATCGATGCGACCTCCGGCCCCTCGTCCGGCAGCGACGTCGAGTTTGTCAGCCGTATGAACTGCACGGAATTACCTTTTATAACGCCGGTCGTGCTGAAGTTGCCGGACGATATGCTCTCGTTCTCCGTTATCTCGAGATGGTGGCTGTCGTCTATGAGGTATTGCACAGCCGTGCCTTCTTTCCACGGCAGGTCTGTCACGTTCAGCGTATATGTGCTGTCACGCCTGTTGTAATTGCTTATGATAATGCTCACGTTCCTTCCATCCTCCGAGATGCCTGCAAGATATGTCACACCCGAGCCGTTCATCGGCGGGGAGGAAAGGCGGACGGGGCTGTCCCGCATCATATAGTGCATTGCAAGATACGCAAGTGCCGGAGTCTTGTACTTGCCGTCATAGGTGAATAGACTCAAGTCGAAACCCAGCAGTTTCATGAGCCAGTTGTTGTCCTGCGTGCCGCGGTACCGGAATGCATGGTCGATGCCTGCATACTGGAATGCTATGAGGGAGGAGGCGGTGAATGCGGCATTTTTCGCATTGTCCTTGTCACGCTGGGGGGAGAGTATGTTAATATTCCACTCGGTGTTGATATTCTCGCACTCCGTGAATCCGTAGTAGTCAAGCATTTTTCTGACCGCATGTGATGCATTATACAGCTCGTTCGGGCTGTTTGCATACATGTGCCAGGAGAAGAAGTCAAGCGGCAGGTCATTAGCCTTAACGTAATCCAGAAATCCGGTTGTGAAGTTGGCATTGCCCACCGACGAGGTGCACGGTCCGCCCACTTTCAGCGAGGAGTTGTATTCTTTCAGCATTCGGGATGTTTCTCTGTACAACTCGTAATACTGTTCCGCCGTGCCATTCCAGAACCCACTCAAATCGGGCTCGTTCCATATCTCCCAGTATGTTATATCGTAGTGGTAGCCACCATCCCACCCGCCGTTGTAGTGCATGACAACGTGTTTGCAAATCTCCGCCCATTTGCCGAAGTCCTGCGGCGGCTGGCGGATGCTGTCGTTGTCGCTCGCGCTCTCTCCGAGGCGGTAAAAAACACGGCAGCCTGCATTGATGATACCGCTGATGTAGTAATCGCTCGACGTGAAATTGTAGCTTTTCTCATCGGACGGGTCAGCACTCCAGTCCGGGAATATGGTGCTTATATCCGTGGGCCCGTAGAAGTCGTGGGTTCGTACGAATTTTATGCCCACTTCCCTGTACTGGCGGGTGATGTCCTTGCCTTTCACGTAATGGATGGGCAGCGGTCCGGAGTTGATTTCGGCGTACGGTGATATGATGCCGTCGGTTGCACTGCAGTCAATGTTTATGGAGAAGCCGGAGCGAGGGGAGGGAAACGACCCCGATATTGGCAGCATCAACAGGACGGCAACAACCATGATGAGAAAGGCACGGGCACTCATGATAAATGTATGGAATCGTGTTATATATAACCTCGACATATCGTTACCTCAGTTTCGACCACCATCCTTATATACAACGTCGATATTCCGATTTTGCCTATGAATAATGACGGTAAAACCAGAAGGAGGCGATAAAATGCCAATGTATGTGAGATTTGAGATGCCAGAAGAACTGGTAAGCAAAGTGTATGAAGCAGTTGAGAAAGCGAGAGATACGGGCAAGGTAAGCAAGGGCGCAAACGAGGTGACCAAGCAGGCGGAGCGGAAGCAGGCGAAACTTGTTGTCATGGCCATGGATGTGAGCCCAGAGGAAATACTTGCCCATATGCCACTTTTATGCGAAGAAAAGGAAGTGCCGTATGCCTACGTTCCGTCGAAGGAGGAGCTGGGCAGGGCAGCCGGACTGAAGGTCCCGACTGCGGCGGTTGCCATAACGAACGAGGGCGAGGGAAAGGCCGTCGTGGATGAACTGGCTAAAAAACTGCAGGAAATTAAGGGATAAATATGGCTGAGGAACACATCCCCGCGGAGGTTGTAGAGGTTATAGGCACATCAGGCATGTGCGGAGAGGTAACTCAGGTCAGAGTCAAGGTGCTGGAGGGGAGGGAGAAAAATCGCGTTCTGACCAGAAATGTCATGGGGCCTGTACGTCTGGGGGATATTCTCATGCTGAGAGAAGCCGAAAGGGAAGCTAGAAAATTGTCAGTGAAATAATATGGTAATAAAAAGAGTGTGTACTTTCTGTGGCGAGGAAATAGAGCCCGGTACGGGTTCGATGTACGTAAAAAAAGACGGTACGGTTTATTACTTTTGCTCAAGCAAATGCAGGAAGAATTTTCTGAAGCTGGGAAGAGAACCGAGGAGAGTTCGCTGGACAAAGCGTTTCGTCAGGTAGAATGGCAGAAAGAACTTTTGTTATGGTAAAGCCGGACGGCGTGCAGAGAAGGCTGGTAGGGGAAGTTATCAGAAGATTCGAGAATGCAGGCATGAAAATCGTTGCAATGAAATTCATGTCCGTAACAAGGGAACTTGCGGAGAAACACTACGCCGTGCATAAGGGAAAGGATTTTTACGATGGGCTACTGGAGTATATTACATCAGGGCCTGTTGTGGCAATGGTCATCGAGGGCGGCAATGCCATCGAGAGGGTGAGAACCATGGTAGGCGTCACCGATCCAAGTAAAGCAAGCCCGGGAACGATACGCGGCGATTACGCACAGAGCATAGGCAAAAACATAATACATGCGAGTGATTCAAAAGAGACAGCAGAGCACGAGATAGCATTATGGTTCAGCCACGATGAGATTGTTTCCTACGGAATAAGCGATGAAGAGTGGCTGTAGCTGCTGCGTTTTCTCATGCAAACATCGCATACGCTTGCTGCTCCCGGTTTCTAAGGTTTTCTTTTAATAGGTGATTTTTGAAAGAAAGGGGTGACCCAAAGTACTTGCACAAAAGTATATATACACTACCTTCATTACGGGTAAAGTCATGGGGTATATCAAGGATAGGGGCCTGTAGCTCAGCTAGGTAGAGCATCTGGCTTTTAACCAGGTGGCCAGGGGTTCGAAATTTGGCTGGTGAATGGGCCACCAATAGAAAATCCCCTCAGGCCCGTATCTACCGAAAAATTAAAATAGAGAAATGCATACTGGAGGATAAGAAATGAATTTCAATATATTGAAGCACGAGTTGGTCCCATACTATACCATACTTTCTCAGGATGAAGTGAAGAAACTTCTCGATGCGTACGGCATCAGGAAAGGGGATTTGCCAAAAATGCTTGTAACAGACCCCGTATCGAGGGCAATAGGCGCACGCGAGGGCGACATCGTAAAAATAATAAGGAAAAGCCGTACCGCAGGAGAAAGCATCGCTTACCGCTTGGTTATAGGGTCGGGTGTGGGAGATTTGAAAAATTTGAGTTTGAAGGAGAGATAAAAATGAGGGAGGTATTAGATGCCTTTTATAGAGAGCGTACAATAGCGAATCATCATATAGCGTCATACAACGATTTTCTAGATAGGAGACTGCAAGAAATTATGGACAGCACGCGTATCGGTGAGGGAGAAAACCTTGAACGGGGGTATATCCATACAGAGATAGAGGGATACCGCATAAAGGTCGGAAAAATACGGGTCGGCAGACCTATTGTGAGGGAAGCGACAGGCGACGAACATTTTCTGACGCCGATGGAAGCCCGTTTGAGAGATTTGACATACGAGGCGCCGGTCTATGTGGAATTTATACCAGAGGTAAACGGTATAGCCTACGAGCCCGAGGAAGTCAGAATAGGTTACCTGCCGATAATGGTGAAATCAAAGAAATGCAACATATCCCGAGAGGTACTGGAGGAGGAAGCAAAACGTCCCCTTACAGATGATGAATACAACAAAAAACTTGTGGAGATGCATGAGGATCCGCTCGACCCGGGAGCACATTTCATAAGCAACGGAACCGAGAGGGTTCTAATCACACTTGAGGACCTTGCCCCCAACAGGGTGCTCATAGAAAAAAATTCCAGATATGGCTATGATATCGAGACCGCCAAAGTTTTTTCCCAGAGGGAAGGTTACCGTTCAATAATCGTCGTGGAAAAGAAAAAGGACGGCATGCTCATGACAACGCTTCCGACCGTCGCAGGTCAGGTACCGCTCATAGTGCTCCTGCGTGCGCTCGGTATGGAGTCGCAGGACATCCTTGACAGCATTGTATCATACCCTGAAACAGAGGTGTTTGTGCTTGCAAACATAGAAGCATGCCAGGAGGAATACGGCGTGACAAATGAAGACGAAGCACTGGAGTACTTCGGAAAGAAGGTTGCAGGCGGACAGGCGAAGGAATACAGGAGAGAGAGGGCAATGGCACTTATAGACCGCAACATCCTTCCCCATCTCGGAAACGAACCAGGGGACAGAATAAAGAAGGCTATATTCCTTGCACGTATGGGACAGGCGGTTCTTGAACTCACTCTCGGCTACAGGGAAGAGGATGACAAAGACCACTATGCAAACAAACGCCTGAAGCTTGCCGGCGATTTGATGGAGGATTTGTTCCGTGTGGCATTCATAGCATTATGTAAGGATTTGAAATATCAGCTTGAACGTCTTCATGCAAGGGGTAAAAAACTGGAAAACCTGAAAATAAAGCCGTGCATAAGAACAGATGTATTCACACAGCGTATTCACCATGCACTCGCCACGGGCAATTGGGTCGGCGGCAGGACAGGCGTCTCTCAACTTCTGGATAGGACGTCCAATCTTGCTACCATCAGCCATTTGCGCCGCATCACCTCGCCGCTTACGCGCTCGCAACCTCATTTCGAGGCAAGAGATTTGCATTCCACGCACTGGGGCAGGCTATGCCCCAACGAGACGCCGGAAGGCCCGAACTGCGGGCTGGTGAAAAATCTTGCGCTGGCGGTCGAGATATCGGAGGGCTATCCGGAAGACAAAGTGAAGGAAGAGTTACGCAACATGGGACTCATGGATGTCAAGAAGGAATTCAAGGGTTCAAGAGTTTATCTCAATGGAGAGCTGGTCGGAATTTATCCTGACGGCGCCGAGCTGGCGGACAGTATAAGAAAAAGAAGGAGGAAGGGCGAACTTGATATAGAGGTGAATGTCTGTTATTATGATGATAGCAAGGATGTTTTCATTAACTGCGACCCCGGAAGGGTAAGGAGGCCCCTATTCGTTGTCGAGAATGGAAAGCCGCTGTTCACGGATGAGCATAAGGAAAAAATCAAGAACGGCGAGCTGGCATGGCACGATTTGATAGACATGGGAATCGTAGAGTACATAGATACTGAGGAGGAGGAAAATGCTTATATCGCTTTGACACCAGACGAGCTGACAAAAGAGCACACACATATGGAACTTGATTTACTGTGTATTCTCGGAGTCGGTGCATCTCTTGTTCCGTATGCAGAGCATAACGCTTCACCGCGTATCACTATGGGTGCAGGAATGGGTAAGCAGTCGCTCGGTTTCGGCACTGCAAACTATCGAAAGAGGCCTGATACGAGAAGCCATTTAATGCATTATCCGCAGATGCCTATTGTCCAGACCCATTCATCGAAGTACATAAACTTTTCAAGGAGACCAGCAGGCCAGAATTTCATAGTTGCTGTCGTTTCATACAAAGGGTACAATATGGAAGATGCTCTCATAATGAACAAGGCATCCATAGAGAGAGGACTTGCAAGAAGCACTTTCTTCAGATCTTATTCCGCCGAGGAACAGCGATATCCCGGGGGGCAGGAAGACCACTTTGAAATACCTGACCCGGAGTGTAGAGGTGTCAGAAGCGAAGATGCATATGCCCATCTGGCCGAGGACGGCATAATATCCCCGGAGAGCCATGTCCGCAGCGACGATGTTCTTGTCGGGAAAACATCCCCTCCAAGATTTCTTGAAGAGCCAACGGACATACTCATCCCTCAGAAGAGGAGAGAGACATCCATTACGGTGAGGCACGGTGAGTCCGGTGTGGTTGATACGGTAGTTCTGTCCGAGTCTGTCAACGGCTCACGTCTTGTAAAGATAAAGGTGAGGGACGAACGCATTCCGGAACTGGGAGACAAGTTCGCATCAAAACACGGGCAGAAAGGTGTGCTCGGATTGCTTATTCCGCAGGAAGATATGCCCTTCACCGCCGACGGCTTAACTCCCGATTTGATAATAAATCCGCATGCAATCCCTAGCAGGATGACTGTCGGCCACGTCATAGAGATGATAGGCGGCAAAGTGGGCGCTCTCGAAGGCAGGATTGTCGACGGCACGCCGTTTTCCGGTGAGCCAGAAAAAGCATTGAGGGAAGCCCTTGTCAAAAACGGTTTCAAGCACAACAGCAAGGAAGTCATGTACGACGGCGAGACTGGAAAAATCATAAACGCCGATATATTCGTCGGCTGCATTTATTACCAGAAGCTTCATCATATGGTCGCAGGAAAAATGCATGCACGTTCCCGCGGACCCGTCCAGATATTGACAAGACAGCCTACTGAAGGCCGTGCAAGAGACGGCGGGCTGAGATTCGGAGAGATGGAGAGAGACTGCCTTGTAGGTCACGGTGCATCCATGACTATAAAGGATAGGCTGCTGGAGGAATCGGATTTGACGGTACAGTACGTCTGCGAGAACTGCGGTCATATTGCCGTGAAAACAAGAAAGGGCTTCTTAAAATGTCCCATATGCGGCGATGACGCATCCATCCACCCCGTGGAGATGAGCTATGCATTTAAGTTGCTGCTCGAGGAACTTCAATCGCTTGTGATAGAACCGAAATTAAGGTTGAGCGGGCTTGTGTGAGGTATAAAATGAAAACAAATACGCCGAAAAAAATAGATTCAATTCAATTTGGTTTGCTTTCCCCTGAAAGAATAAGGAAGATGTCGGCAACCCGCATCATCACTCCCGATACGTATGACGAGGACGGATTCCCCATAGAGATGGGTTTGATGGACCCCCGTCTGGGTGTTATAGAACCGGGTTTGAGGTGCAAGACATGCGGGCAACGTGTCGGCAAAGACGGATGCCCGGGCCATTTCGGGCACATAGAGCTGGCGATGCCCGTCATCCATGTCGGCTATGTAAAAACAATTCTGGGAATACTGCGCTCCACATGCAGGGGATGCGGTCATCTCCTTCTGGACGAAGACAAGAAGAGAGAACTGGCAATAAAATACAAGACGATTGTGGAAAGCGGCCAGTCGACGGATGCATTCTCAAAGGAAGTGATTGCACTTGCAAGGAAATCTTCCAAATGCCCGTACTGCGGCAGGCCCAATCTGAAAATCGAACTTGATAAGCCCACAACGTTCAGAGAAGAAGGCCACAAAATGACGCCCGCCGAGGTCAGGGAATGGCTTGAGAAAGTGAGCGATGCTGAAGAGGAAAACATGTACATGTTCGGGATTGACCCCGAATCCGCCCGTCCCGAATGGATGGTTCTTACCGTGCTGCCGGTCCCGCCAGTCACCACCCGCCCGTCCATCACCCTCCAGACAGGGGAGAGAAGCGAGGATGATTTGACCCACAAACTCGTGGACATCATAAGAATAAACCAGCGTTTGCAGGAAAACCGTGATGCCGGAGCACCGCAGCTCATCGTCGAGGATTTGTGGGAACTCATACAATATCATATAACGACATATTTTGACAATCAGACAGCAGGCATCCCGCCGGCACGCCACAGAAGCGGGCGGGCGCTGAAAACGCTTGCCCAGCGCCTCAAAGGCAAGGAAGGTCGTTTCCGTTCAAATTTGTCGGGTAAGAGGGTCAATTTCTCTGCAAGAACCGTCATTTCGCCGGACCCCAATCTGAGCATAAACGAGGTGGGAGTACCCATAAAAATGGCAAGAGAACTCACGGAGAAGGTAAGGGTTAATCCCTACAATCTCGAGGAAGTGAAGGAACTCGTGCTGAGAGGCCCCGCCCCGGAGCCGCCGAAGGGGAGGATATATGCTCCCGGCGTCAACTACATAATAAGACCGGATGGGAGAAGGATAAAAGTAACCGAGGAGAATGCCGAGACCGTTGCTGAGAGAGTGGAAGTGGGAGCGATTGTGGAACGCCAGCTTGATGACGGCGACATTGTACTGTTCAACCGGCAGCCCTCGCTTCACCGAATGTCGATGATGGCTCACAAGGTCAGAGTTCTTCCGTACAAAACTTTCCGTATGAATCTTGCCGTGTGCCCGCCGTACAACGCCGATTTCGACGGCGACGAGATGAATTTGCATGTCCTGCAGTCGGAGGAGGCGAGAGGGGAGGCGGAAGTGCTGATGAAGGTTCAGGAAAACATACTCTCCCCGAGATTCGGCGGGGTTATAATAGGTGCAATTCATGACCACATAACCGGATGTTTTCTGCTAACACATGAGAACAGAGTATTTGACAAGAACGAGGCCATACGCATTCTTTCAGCCACAGGACACACCAAAAAAATAAAGGACAGAATGACGGGCAAGGAAATATTCAGTGAGATACTTCCCAAGGGGCTGAATCTCGAGTACAAGGCCCAGTCATGCATAAATTGCGATGTATGCCTGAAGGAAAAATGCCCGTACGACAGCTACGTTGTCATAAAGAACGGTGTTCTGGAGAAGGGCGTTATAGACGAGAAAAGCATAGGCGCATTTAAAGGAGTTATACTCGAGCACATAGCAAGGGAATACGGCATGGATGCGGTCAGAGAGTTCATAGATAAAGTTACAAAGCTGGGTATTGCCGCAATAACGACCATAGGCTTTACTACGGGGATAGACGACGAGGATATACCCGAAGAGGCCGATATGCAGATAGAAGAACAGCTGGCAAAGGCAAGCGATAAAATAGACCAGTTGATAAGGGCATACAACAAAGGCGAACTCGAGGAAATTCCGGGAAGGAGCATTGAGGAAACGCTTGAAATGGAAATAATGCGCGTTACGGGCAGGGCAAGAGACCAGATGGGAGAAATCGCAGGCCATCATCTCGGTCTGGGAAACTCTGCCGTTATAATGGCACGTTCCGGTGCGAGGGGCTCCATGCTCAACCTTTCACAGATGGCAGGATGTGTCGGGCAGCAGGCAGTCAGAGGAGAGCGTATCTCCAGAGGATATAATGGAAGGACATTGCCCCACTTTAAGAGAGGCGACCTGGGTGCAAAGGCAAAGGGTTTCGTGGCAAGCAACTACAAAAAGGGGCTTACGCCGACCGAATACTTCTTCCATTCCATGGGTGGCAGGGAAGGTCTTGTCGATACCGCTGTGAGGACGTCCCGTTCGGGTTACATGCAGCGCCGGCTGATAAACGCTCTGGAAAATCTCAAGATGGAGAGCGACGGAACCGTGAGGACAACGTACGGAGACATAATACAGTTCCGCTACGGCGAGGACGGAGTTGACCCGACAAGGAGTATAAAGGGCAAGGCTGTTGATGTCGACGACATTATAAAGGAGGTGCTCTGATGGCCAAGAAAGATACCATGGCGGCGCTTGTTAAAAGAGGCATATCCGAGGAAGATGCAAAAAAACTTGCAGACCATTTTACCATATCCTCACTAAAAAAAGCCAGTCTGGATGACATACGCAAGGCAGGATTTAAGGATAAGGATGCAAAAGCCATACTGGGTAAAGTCGGCGTGAAGAAGCCGGTAAAGAAGGAAAAGGCGGAGAAAAAAAAGAAAGGAAGGGAGGAAATAATAAAGGAGTTTTCAAAAATAAAGGGCATAGGCCCGTCTAAGGCGGAGGCATTGTACGATGCAGGTTTCAGGAGCATGCGTGAACTTCAGCTTCAGCCCATAGAAACAATAGCAGAAGTAAAAGGCGTAGGTAGAAAATATGCGAATATAATAAAGGAGTATCTCACTCCTTCCAAGGATGAGGCACTGGAAGAATTTTCAAAAATAAAGGGCATAGGCCCGTCAAAAACAAAGAAGCTGGTGGAGGCAGGCTACAGGAGCAAGCTGGATTTGCAGGTTGCTTCTGAAGGAGAACTTGAAGATGTTATCGGAAGCGCTGCGTCCGGTATAAAAAAGGATGTTGGCTCGGTGGATGCAAGGGGCATACTTGCAAAAGCTGAAGCCGTCCCGCCGCCGACAATAGAGGAGCCGGAAAAGAACGCATCGCTTAGAAAGAAAATACTGGGAATATTGAAGAGCGAGGACGAATTTCTGCCCCGTTCCGTGGTCGACGAAATCATAGAAAAAGTTGTTGATAAAGATATACCCGACGAAAAACTTGGGGAGCTGGTGAACAAGGTGGTTGAGAATTACAACAGAGCACTGATGGACCCGCTGGAGGCATGCGGTATTGTGGGGGCACAGTCAATCGGTGAGCCGGGAACTCAGATGACAATGCGTACTTTCCACTATGCAGGAGTGGCGGAGATAAACGTTACATTGGGGCTGCCGCGCCTTATCGAAATCGTTGATGCCAGAAAGAGTCCGTCGACGCCGATGATGACCGTTTATCTGGAAGGAGGATACAGAGTCAACAGGGATATGGCGAAGAATATAGCAAATAAGATAGAAATAACCCGGCTGATAAACATTGCGGAAATAAAAACAGACATAGGAAACATGAAAATCGTCGTGATACCCAATAGCAAGACCATCGAAAGAAAGGACATAACGATGGACGACATAGAGAAAAAGCTGAAGTCGCTTAGGAAAACCAAGATAAGCCAGGTGGGAAATACGATAGAGGTTGTCCCCACTGACGAGACATACAGGGAGCTGCAGAGGTTGAGCGAGGAACTCAAGAACATCAAGATAAAGGGTATAGACGGCATAAAGAGAGCCATAATACGGAAGGAAAAGGACGAATACGTGATTTACACCGAGGGCAGCAACTTTGAGAAAATACTGATGGTTGACGGCGTGGACAAATCCAGAACGACCACAAACGACATCTATGCCATATACAACGTTCTGGGGGTGGAGGCGGCGAGAAATGCCATTATACATGAAGCACACAACACACTTCAGGAGCAGGGTCTCAACGTTGACATACGCCACATAATGCTTGTCGCAGACACAATGACATCGGACGGCACCGTCCGCCCCATAGGCAGGCAGGGCGTCAGCGGCGAGAAGAGTTCGGTCATAGCGAGAGCTGCATTTGAAATTACGGTGAATCATCTTCTTAAGGCTGCAAAGAAGGGCGAAGTGGACAATCTCAAAGGAGTGGCGGAGAATATCATAGTGGGTCAGCCCATAAAGCTGGGAACAGGCTCCGTGGAACTTTCGGTTGATGTAAGTAAAATGAGTAAAAGGTGAGTAATATGGATATTGCAAAAGAGTTGAATAGAGTTTTGGCTACGGGAAAGGTGTACATGGGCTTCAAAGAAGCGATAAGAAGCAAGGACGCAAAGATGTTCATAGTATCGAATGATTGCCCGAGAAAGAAAGAGATCATGAGCGTTGCAGGCGACAAACCCGTTTTTGTATACAAGGGCGGCAGTGTGGATTTGGGAAACGTATGCAAAAAGCCCTTCAGCATATCTGTCATGGCAATTGTGGATGAAGGGTCGTCCAACATAATGGGGCTGGGGAAATAGATGAAGATAACCCTGTCAAATGATGAGATGCGTTATATCGCTCTTGCGGAAGATGTCACGAAGGCACCTATTGTGGATTGCGTGGAGATGGAGAACCGTGTGACATTTATAGTAGAGAAAGGCAAGTTGGGAAAAGCAATAGGCAAAGGAGCTAAGAATATAAAAGCCATTGAAAAAATGCTGAAGAAGGAAGTGAAGTTTGTCGAATACGACAAGGACAAAAAGGCATTTATAACAAACCTTTTCAAGCCCTACAAGCTCGATGAGGTGGTCGTGATGGAGGGCGAAAGCGGCACCGTTGTGAACGTTACCATAACCCCGGACGACAAGGGAAAGGCAATAGGGAAAAGCGGGCGGAATATCAATATCCTGAGGGAGATAGCCAAACGCCATCATGATATCGAAACATTGAAAATTTTATAGTCATGAAATTTCTTTGCGACCAGATGCTGGGCACTCTTGCAAAATGGTTGCGCATTATGGGATATGACACGGCATACGGAGAAGGCAGCGATAGCGAAATTATGGACAGGGCATACAAAGAAGAAAGAATTTTACTCACAAGAGATAAGGAATTACATGCAAGGTACAAAAATTCGGTTCTCGTAACAAGTACGGAACTCCAAGAGCAGATAAGGGAAGTGATGAAATCGTTGAATCTTAAAATAGATATGAAAAATGCTCTCAGCAGATGCACTGTATGCAATGTCCCCGTCAAAAAAATAAGCAAGAGGGATGCCAAAGAAAAAGTACCTCCGCACGCCTATGAAACCCATGACGAATTCTGGATTTGCCCAAACTGCAAACGGGTTTACTGGCTTGGTACGCACTGGGAAAACATGAAGCATTTTATGGATGAGCTAAATGAGATGTTATGAAACGAGCGGGAATGAACGACGGCTTCATTTTCTCCTTTTATTCGGTCTTTAGGCGTTTATTCAAAAAATTCTTTGTTGAAATTTTTAAGAGCGTTGTTCATCTTCCCGTACCAGCCGTCTATGCACGATTTTACGGTTTCCTTCACAATTTCCGGCGGGACGGCAGTATATATGTAGTAATGCCCTCCTCCGCTGAGCAGGTGTCTCTCACGCTTGCACAGCCCGCATGAAATGAGTTTTTGGAGGGAGCGGTGTATGGTGCTCCTGTCCTTGCCTATTTTTTCTGCCAGCTCATCAGCACGATTTTTCCCGACTGCCAGATATCTGTAAATCTGCATGTCAAGCTCGTTCAAGTCAAGTATGAGGTGCAGGACATCCGAGCATTCGATATTTTCGTAAGCCGGCTCATGTTTCATGAGAAAAGATGCGAGATGAATATTTATCGTTTGTGCATAAACCGTGCAAAAACATTATATATTTCACGCATATTTCCCACCCATGCAGGACGAAGTGGAACGGATAAAGATGAAGAAAATGCAGGAACTGATAAAAAAATTTTCAGGGGGCGAAGGCGTGAAGTGGCCCAATAAGCCTGTCAAAGTTACGGATTCAACACTCGATGAGGTGGTGGGGAAATATCCGATAGTGGTCGTTGACTGCTGGGCACCGTGGTGCGGCCCGTGCAGATTTATCGCCCCGGTGGTAGAGCAGCTGGCGAAAGAGATGCAGGGAAAGGTTGTATTTACAAAGTTGAATACGGACGAGAACCGTCGTACTGCATCCAAATACGGCATCATGAGCATACCCACGTTGTTGCTCTTCAGGAATGGAAAGCTTGCAGACCGAAGTATAGGTGCGCTGCCGCCGGATATGCTCAAGGACTGGGTGGAAAGATTCCTATGAAAAAAGTTATCGCAGTCCTGCTTATTTCAATTTTTGCCGCCTCTATGTTTTCCGGATGCATTGATTCCAGCAGTAGCAACAGCAATAACAACACGACGGGAAATGACTTCACTTTTACCACTCTGGACAACAAGCAGGAGCATCTAAGCGATTTCAGGGGAAAGGTTGTCTTACTTGATATGATGGCAACATGGTGTAAGCCGTGCCAGTACGAGATGCTGGAATTGAGAAAAGTTTACAGCAACTACAGTAGCAACGAACTGCAAATCATATCCGTGGACATCGATTCCAGAGAAACACCCCAACAATTGGAAAAGTACAGAGATGCCTTTGCAAGTTACGGCTACAGTCTTGACTGGACGTTCGGTATGGATGACGGGAGCATCGCCCGCAAATATCTGGGACAGGGTATACCCACACTGTGCATATTCGACCAGCAGGGGAATCTTAAGTTCACACATGAAGGGGTAGCAGTGTACTCCGATGTTCCGCCGGGATGGCCCAGCAACACCCCAACACTCAAGCCCATAATAGACGGACTGCTGAATAAGTAGATTGAATTAAAAGGATACGAGGGGGAGGGAGGGGTAAATAAATACCACCAACCCCGTATCCAAGGTTATAAGCAAAGCCCAATTAAAAACATATCTAAATTTTTTGAGATGTGCGTGAAAAACTTTTTTAATCATACGGGCGATTAGCAGCGGTAGGTCTGAGAATGAAGGAAGAAAGGATAAGAAAATTGCTGGAAGATATACAATCGGGCAGGATTAGCGCAGAGGAAGGCATGAAAGAACTCCGCTATCTTCCGTTTGTCGACCTTCATGAGATAAAGGTGGATTCCCACAGAAGGATGCGTACAGGCATTCCGGAAGCAATCTTTGCCCCTGGAAAATCAGAGGAACAGATAGTGAAACTGGTAGAAAAAATGAAGGGGGATATCATTTTTATAACGAAAGCGGACGAACGCATATACAGGGCGGTCAAAAATTTTGACGATGTGACATACCATGAAAAATGCGGTCTTATTGTCATCGGGAAAAGTGAAAAAAAGAGCGAAGGGTACATAGCGGTGGTAACCGCAGGCACAGGCGACATACCTGCGGCGGAGGAGGCGGCGGCGACGGCCGAGGCGCTGGGCAACAAAGTGGAGAGAGTATACGACGTGGGGGCCGCAGGGATACACCGCCTTCTGGAGTTCAAAGATACAATGTCCGATGCCAGAGTTATAATCGCAACGGCAGGTATGGACGGCGTACTTCCGGGCATAATCGCCAGTTTGTTTCCTGCTCCTGTTATCGCTCTCCCGACAAGCATAGGATACGGCACCGGCACGGACGGCTTTGCCGCAATGCTGACAATGCTCAACAGCTGCTCCCCGGGGCTGGCGGTTGTCAACATAGATAATGGATTCGGTGCAGGGGTTTTTGCACACAGGATAGCCATGACGGGAAAGAAAGAATAACCCGTTCTCAAATTTATTCCCATAATTTATTATATCGTTTTCATTTTCCAATAGATGCGTTTATGGGTGGTTGCTGTTCTGGCAGCGTGTCTTGCATTTGCAGTCGGCCTGCTTGTCGCCCCCGGCATATTTTATGACCACTTCATCTGGAAATATTTCTGGGGACCCATAGCGGCAGATGCCGCAGGACATACACTGAGTTATCACGGGGTAAGAGCTGCCGAAGGCTATAGCTTGGTTTCGGAATTTGTTTATGGCGCATTGCTCATCCTGCTGGTTTATCTCATGTATCGCTTTTTCGAATTTTTTGATATAAAGGTGGATGTGCCGTTTTTTGTTGCATCACTGCCTTTCATAATTCTCGGCTCAACCCTGAGAGTTCTCGAAGACAGCGAGTTGTACGAAAAGCCCCTGTCATATTTTTTCATCTCCCCGGTCATATACATTCAGGTCGGGATATACTTTTTTACGGCAATAATGCTCGGAATTTACATTGAAAGAAGCAGCAGGAAAGTCAGGACATTCACCACTGCCATTCTTTTCATAGATGCAGCCTACGTTGTTCTTTATCTTATTTTTGCAGGTAAATGCAATCATCCTGTCAATCCGATGATTGTAATTCTGTTTTCCGCCGTCTCGCTTGCCCTTTTCGTTTTATTGAAGAAAAAAAACCTTGCAACATCGATGTTCTCCCTCGGCCTGGTTTTCTTGCTCCCGCCTCTTTACCTTGTGGCAGTATGGATTTACGGAGACAGATGGGGCGCATTTAACCATGTCAATCCGGTTATAATACCACTTGTGCTTCTGATAGCCACCTCCATAACTTTTCTTGTATTTGTTTTTGCCAGAGTATCGGGGAGCAGGGTATACTCATCCGGCGTAAACCTTTCCCTCATATTCGCCCACATGATAGACGGATGGACAAGCTATTTTGCGGTTGTCAATCCTCTAGGAATGGATATAAACTACGGGGAAAAGCATCCCCTCTCTTTGTTTCTAATGAACCACTTTTACGGTCTCGCATATCCTCTGGCAAAGCTCGCAATAATAGTCGGAGTAATATATGCAATGGATGTTTACCTGAAGGACGAGCTGGGAGAAAAACCCCTGCTGGCGGGACTGATAAAATTTTTTATATTGATACTCGGACTTGCTCCGGGACTCAGGGACATGCTCAGAATCGTGATGGGAATATGAGGCAGCGTGAGTAAAAAACCATTCAAACCGCCGTAAAAAATTAAATACAGATACAGATGTTATGACGTGAATATTTACACACTGGCAAAGTACCCTTTTCTGAAAGATGCCAAGGAGTTTGTCAAAAAGGAGAGGGTGAGCACCGAGGAGATACTCCACGACCCGCTGTATGAAAGGGCAAGGGAGATGGGCGCCCGGCGTGTGAACGATGCTCTCGAAAAAGGGATTGTAAACGAGTACGCTATACTGGATGAGATAGACGCCACGATAAACATATTCTCCTATCCCGTGGCAAGAATGATTGTCGGAAGTATTGGAAGTGATTACCTGAGAAGGAGGTACTCGCTGGCGGAGGCGAAGAGGGCATACATGAGCCTGAAGAAAGAGGAAGAGGATTTTGTGGTGGACATTGCAAAGGAATTAGGCTTGACCGTCGAAAGCGGATTGAGATTGTACTTTACGGACTACCTGAAGAATGCCCCGACGTGGAGCGAGAAATGGAAACTTTCTAACATGCCTCTTCAGAAAGGATGGGTGAAACTGAATAAGGCGGAGCTGGCAAGGCTTCTGCAGGAAATTTTGCGCAACAAAATATATGACGAACTCCTCCTCCTCCGCCCGCCCCCCGGAATAAAAAAGGTTTTCAGCGATGACGTCAATAAATTGAAAAATGTGCTCCAGAGAAAGGAGATGGAGGGGAAGGTCGAGATGGGGAAGGCAAGCGTTTCCAAATTCCCGCCGTGCATGCGTCAATTGCTTGCAGCCGTCCAATCCGGAATAAATGTTCCCCACGTCGGAAGATTCGCCCTTGTTACCTTTCTTCATTCCATAGGTATGGATACGGAAGAGATACTGCATCTGTTCAGCAAATCCCCGGACTATGACCAGGAACGGACGCGATACCAGATTGAACACATAACGGGAAAAATTTCCGGGACAGAGTACAACACCCCGGGATGCTCATCGATAAAAACATGGGGGCTTTGTCCTGTCGAAAAAATGGATGACATATGCAGGAGAGTGAGTCACCCCCTATCCTATTACCGCTTCAAATGGAGGAAGAAAAAATGAGCGATTTTCTGAAAAAGAGATTTCGGTCTTACTATCTAAACCCAGAGATATTGCTTCCAGAAAGATTCTCCAGAAGAGAATATGCATTCATCTTTTTCGGAGGGAAGCAGATGGCTAGGCATCTGTCATTCAAAACAAGGGACGAGATTCTGGTTAATCTGAGGAGAAAAGTCCCTTTGCATTCATACTACTCGTCCGCCTACTATGAAAAGCCCGATGCACCCACAATGGTGGAGAAAGGATGGATGGGCGCAGACCTGATATTCGACCTTGACGCAGACCACCTGCCCGGGGCGGAGAAAATGAGCTACGAAGGCATGCTCCGGGAAGTCAAAAAAGAACTCGAAAAACTTCTTTCTTTTTTGATGGACGACTTCGGTTTTGGTGAGGAATCTCTGTCAATATACTTCAGCGGGGGACGGGGCTACCACTGCCACGTACGTCATCCGAAAATTCTGGGCCTAAGGAGCCAGGAGAGAAGAGAGATAGTGGATTACATAACCGGAAGGGGGCTGGACAAACAGAGCATTTTCAAGGAGAAGGTGGTGGAGATAAAAAAATACGGCGACAGAAATGTACCCGTTACACGCCTCGAAATGCCGAAGCCGGACGAGCCGGGGTGGCGGGGCAGGATAAGCAGGGCGGTCATCGAGATAGTAAAGGAACTACGTACAGGGGAGAGAGAGAAAGGCATAGAAAAACTGAAGGGTTACGGGTTGAGTCCGAGTAAGGCGGAGAAGATAATCGACGGTTTGTCCGATGCCAGAGTGAAGAGGATAGAAGAAGGGCTGCTGGACCAGTTTTCCGAAATAAGGGAACTTTTCTTAAGAAGTGCCATAGAAAAATCGGCGGTGTCGCTGTCAACCGGAAAGCCCGACGAACCGGTAACAGCAGACATAAAACGCCTCATACGACTTCCCGGCTCTCTGCACGGAAAAACAGGACTGAAGGTTCAATACATCAAACTGGACGAGATAAAGGAATTCGACCCGCTGGAGGATGCCGTTGTGTTCAGTGGAAATCCCGTAAAACTGAATGTTTTAAAGCCGCTGAAAATGAGAATGAAGGGAGAAGACTTCAATCTAAAGTTAGGAGAGACGGAAGTGCCCGAATATCTGGCTGTTTTTTTAGTTGCGAGGGGTATGGCATCAACTATCTAACCCAATGTCTAAAATTTTGACATTCCAGAAAATAGCGCTTCTACTCTTAGCAACCAATCGCCCCATATGCTTGGTTTCATCGTTTCATTTCCCCAGAGGCATAGTATCTATTATTGCTGAAGGCGTAATTACTGTTTATCCCTTTTTCTTTTGAATTTCAGCCCGAAGTAGCCGCCGCCCGCCGCGCAG
>CAZQQE010000006.1:0-8702 GCA_964595325.1 uncultured Thermoplasmatales archaeon
GGTCGAACATAATATATACGAATGTACTCAATGGAATATTCGTTAACTCATCTAATAGCAATACCATATCGGGAAACGAAATATATACGAATGTGCTCAACGGACTTTATGTGTCCTCATCCAGCAACACCGACATACACGATAATAGTTTTTCATTCAACGGTGGAAGTGGAATATATCTGTTGCATTCTTCCAGCGGCCATTCTTTACCAATGCAGAATAATCTGGTGTGGAATAACACCGAGGCAGGTATGTATCTCAACTTTTCAAGCAGCAACAATATTGAGCACAATATAATATGGAACAATTCTTACGGCATATATATGCTCTCCTCTTCAAATAGCAATACTGTATTTGAGAACAATTTTACCACCAATACAATCTGCGGCATGTTTATATCGACATCTGACTGCACCAATAATCTATTTTATAGCAATAATTTCTTAAATAACACATTGTATATGGACAGACAGGCTTATGATACCGGCGGAAACAAATGGAACACCCAGTATGCATATGATAATGCTACAGGCAATGGTTCCGGCGGGAATTACTGGAGCGATTATACTGGCAGTGATACAACCGGTCCTGATGGCACTCCAGACGGCATAGGAGATACCCCGTATACCATTGCACCTTCCAGCGTTGGAAATGTAGACCAGTACCCCTTAATAACCCCAAAAAGCTGGTAACAAACCGTCAAGGTAAATAATGGTAAAACTATTCACTCATTTGAAGAAAAAACATGCAACTGCTTTCTTTCTCGTAGCCTTTATCAGTGTTTTCTTTATTTCTGCTTTCCCATTATTTGTTACAAACAGTAGTGACGCTTCGTCAAATACTATATATGTGGATGACAGCGGAGGAGCAAATTATACATCCATACAGAACGCAATAGATCATGCAGCAGACGGGGATATCATATATGTATATGAAGGAATATATCATGAAAACGTTGTTGTGAATAAAAAAATAACGCTTCAGGGAGAAAATAAGAAGGCAGTCATAGATGCAGGATACAATGGTGATGCAATTATTGTAACAGACAACGATGTTTACATTTCGGGTTTTACCACAATCAACGGTGGAAATGGAAGTTACGGAATAAAACTATACGGTGTGGAAAACTGCACCGTAAAAAACTGTAATCTATCTGGCAATTATGCAGGAATGGGGATATTCTGGTCAAACAATAACATTATAGACAGAAATGTTTTCTCATCGAACACATATGCAATTTTCTCTACGTCTGGGAAAAATAATCGTATAGAGGAAAACATATTTCTCGGGAATACAAACGGTATAAGGTTCGGGGGTGGGTCGTATACAAGCTACAATATAATTAGATACAACAATTTTATGGGCAATAGCGTTGATGTCATAGATGAAGGATATTCAAACTATTGGGATTATGACCATATCGGGAATTACTGGGATAGATATGCCGGTGTCGACGGGGACGGAGACGGAATAGGAGATACCCCTTATGTAATATCGGGCGACATAAAAGACCACTATCCTCTCATTGAGCCATATGCAGGCATTGATATTTTCCCTCCTGACATCGTTGGATTACAGGCTTCCCCGCAGATTCAGATTCCCGGTGGTAGTATAAACATAACTTGCCAGATAATAGACAATGTAGGGGTAAATGCTACTTTCCTGAGTGTAGCAATGCCTAATGGTAGTTACATAAATATAAGCTTGAACAGGGTCGGCAATACAACATACTATTATTTCAATCTCACTTATGACGAGAAGGGAGTATACAATTATTATGTATGGGCAAACGATACAAGCAACAATTCTGTCAAGTCTGGATTGCACAAATTTGTCATAGCGTACAAACCGCATGCCACTTTTTCTTATACACCACCAAATCCGACAGACCTTGATACGGTGGCATTTAATGGCTCCTCATCCTATGACCCCGACGGCTACATAACAAACTATACATGGAACCTTGGAGACGGAAGTTATGCGTATACGGCGGTTGCATCTCACAAATACAGTGCCAACGGGGATTATTCCGTTTATACCGCCACCCTGACTGTTTATGACAACGACGGAGCATGGGATACCATGAGCAAGGAAATTACCGTTGCCAACGTTCCTCCTGTGGCAAATTTTACTTTCACTCCGCATAACACGACTGTCGGGCAAACGGTCTGGTTCAATGACAGCTCCCACGATGCCGATGGGCGTGTACGCATATGGCAGTGGAATTTCGGTGATGGAATCAGTGAAGGTGGTGGCTCTGGTAACGACAGCGTTACCCATACTTATGCAAAGAATGGTGTGTTCAACATTACCCTCATTGTAACAGATGATGATGGTGGCACTGGCAATATAACAAAACAGATAACGGTGAGAGATATTTATCCCCCGGAGTTAAAAGACCTGACGGCATATCCGAATCCGCAGGAAATCCAGGGAAACGTTAACATAACATGCAATATCTCCGATGATGTGGCTGTTGCAACAGCCATGGTTAATGTAACGGGTCCTGCGGGCTCGTTCAACGAAAGCATGAAGCATACAGCCGGTTCTGATATATGGTACTACAATGTGCCTTATAACGTAAGTGGGAACTATACCTGCTCCGTATGGGCGGAAGACCCGAGCGGAAATGCAAATGCCTCAGCAAGTTATGATTTCAAAATAATCATACCGGCAGAGCCACCCAAGATAGCGGACATCCAATCAACTCCGGTAGAGCAGCAGTACGGCTCTCCAGTAAATATTTCATGCTATGCCACGGACAATGTTGCTGTTGCAGAAGTCGGGGTGAACATAACCCGCAACGGCACAGTTGTGGGTAACTTTACCATGCATCCCTACAGCATTGATGAAAAAGGTAACGGATTCTATTATTATAATGACACATATCTGTCACTTGGAAATTATACATACTTCGTGTGGGACATGGATATCAATGGCTACACTAACACATCTGAAACAAAAAATTTCAGCATTGTCGATACCACTCCCCCGGAAATAAAAAATATATCGGTGATTCCTTCGGTTCAGGAACCCAACGGCAGCATAAATATTTCATGTTCTATAACAGACAATATGGCTGTGAATACAGTTTATATTGTGGTGGAGTGCCCCAATGACACAACTTTTAATAATTCAATGCTCGGAGGATTTTACTTCAACAGAACTTATACCGGGCTGGGGACATATAACTGGACTATACATGCAAATGATACACTCGGAAACAGCAATGTTTTCAGCGGGCAGTTCTCGATAACGTTCTTCCCAAAAGCAAACTTCTCTTATTCTCCGGCTTTTCCGACTGATTTGGATACCGTTCATTTCACTGATTTGTCGGACGACTCAGACGGCTTCATTACCAACTACACATGGAACTTCGGTGACGGAAATGTGAGTTATGAGCAGAATCCGGAGCATATGTATTCGGATGACGGGCAATACAACATCACCCTCACCGTTACAGACAATGAGGGGGCAATCGATACAATCATTAAAGAAATATCAGTATCAAATGTTCCGCCTGCTGCTGGTTTTGTTTATACACCCCAGAATCCAACAGATGAAGATATCGTATCGTTCAATGCTTCTTCTTCGTCGGATGCAGACGGGCATATCGCAAATTATACATGGGACTTCGGCGACGGCAGCACGGGTTATGGAGCCGTTATGTTTCACCGCTATCCTTCAAATGGCAATTACACCATACGTTTGACTGTCAGAGATGATGACGGCTCCACCAATTTTACCCGTGGCAATATCACGATTTTGAATTGCCCTCCCGTTGCCAACTTTTCATATTTTATCAACGGCTTTACCATATACCTCACAAGTCATTCATCGGATGCAGACGGGCATATCGCAAATTGTACATGGAACTTCGGCGACGGCAACATAAGTTATGAGATAAATGACATGCATAGGTACGCTCACGAAGGGGTGTACAACGTATCTCTTGTTGTCACTGATGATGACAATGCTTCGTCTGAGGTTCATAAGCTGGTATCCATTGGCGTAGTTCTGGTTGCCGATTTTTCATATTATCCCGAAAATCCGGTTTCGGACGAGCAGATTGATTTTATGGACAACTCCTCATATGCTTCCGCATGGCAGTGGAATTTCGGCGACGGGTCGACTGCCGGCGCAAGAAATCCTGTCCATACCTATCCGATAGGGAATTACTACAATGTCACTCTTACCGTATTCAATGGTAGCAAAAATGCCAGCATTTCAAAAATTCTGAAAGTGGGCACACAGATACAAATTTTCAAGAACGAAAAAAATGTGGTGAATTATATCCCGTGGCTTGGAAATAATACAAAAGCATCCGAACTTGCGGCAATGATAGGGAGCGATGTCATGCCGACCGGCAGCGTTGTCAGCAGGTGGAATGTTAGTTCAGGCACATTTGACAGCTATGTCGTCGGTATCTCCCCCCCTTCATATGATTTTGTTATTAATCCTTACGATGCCGTAGTTTTGAGGGTGGCACAGTCCGGTTCTTTTGTCGAGCAGGCTTTTCAACTTGCGGACAGAGTCGTCCACCTTTTCAAGAATGAAAAAAATGTGGTGAATAATGTGGCATGGAGTTCCCTTAACGATACAAAAGCATCCGAACTTGCGGCAATGATAGGGAGCGATGTCATGCCGACCGGCAGCGTTGTCAGCAGGTGGAATGTTAGTTCAGGCACATTTGACAGCTATGTCGTCGGTATCTCCCCCCCTTCATATGATTTTGTTATTAATCCAGGAGATTGTATAGTATTGAGAGTTGCAAATAGTGGTGATTTTCAGATAGAGGTGATAAAATGAAAAAAATAAGGAGTTTGTTGGTGGTAGTGCTGCTGCTATTAAGCGTAGCAAGCATAGTGGAGAAAGGAAATTCGCTTGACCAGCCATTTCTAGTATATGGATATATAAAAGATTCAAGTGGAAATGCCGTTCCGGACGGCGTGACGGTCACAGTAACGGATAACAGCAAATCAACGCATATCAATGTTGTTACTGAGAACGGCACCGGATATTATCAGGCTGATTTGTTTAACCTGCAGAATTGCGAGAATGGCGATACGATAGAGATATACTGTTCTTATAGCGGAGAGGATAATGCAAAAACGTTCACGCTTGACGTTTCTCAACCCTCAAAAAATGTGACTTTTTCTCTGGTTGGAAAGCCAGTTGTTTCGACAAATGACGCATCTGGCATATCAAGCAGCTCGGCAAAGCTGAACGGCGAGTTAAGCGATTTGAATGATGCAAGCTGTCAGGTGTGGTTCGAGTACGGGAAAACGACTTCATACGGGCATACGACATCAAAGCAGACAAAGTATTCTCCTGCAACCTTTTCAAAATCCATATCCGGTCTGCAACCCGATACAACGTACCATTTCAGGGCTGTGGCTAAAAACAGCAGAAAAACCGCCTACGGAAGTGACAAAACGTTTCATACCGGTTTGACAGCCCCTCAGGTAACCACGAATTCCGCCGGCAATATCGGATATGCATCGGCAACCCTGAACGGCTATCTTAACAAGGTCGGGGCAAGCAGCTGCAACGTATGGTTTGTTTATGATACGACATCCCATACCGATATTGACGATTATGCCCATGCTACCCCCAAAGCCCAGAAAACTTCAGCCTCCTCATTCTCACGTACAATATCCGGTCTTTCTGTAAATGTTACCTATCACTTCAGGGCGGTTGCGCAAAATGGTGCAGGGACCGCCGTCGGAGATGATGCCACTTTTACTACACATGCGGTGCTCCCATCCGTGAAAACCCTTGATGCAGGCAATCTTACCAGTAATTCTGCGACCTTGAAAGGTGATCTGGAAGATATGGGGGGAGAGAATCAATGTCAGGTATGGTTTGAGTACGGGAAAACGACTTCATACGGGCATTCCACGGCCAACATATCGGCAGGTACAACAGGAGAATTCGATGCTTCCGTTTCATCTCTGGAGCCGGGCGAAACGTATCACTTCAGAGCCGTAGCAAAGAACAGCATGGGAATTTCATATGGCACAGATAAAAATTTTACGACACCCGCGGTAAAAGCAAAGATAGAAACAAACTCCATAGAGTATGCGGTCATACTGAAAGCGAATATAACGACGCTCGGCGGGGATGAAAATTGTGAGGCATGGTTCGAGTACAACGAGGAAGGAGGAAACGTAACCGAAACCCCGAAGAGAGAGGTCAACAGCACGGGGATGTTTGAGGAAGTGATAACAAATCTTAAGGAAAATACGACATACTACTACCGGGCTGTCATAAACAACAGCAGGGGAATTTCATACGGTACGAATTTATCCTTCAAAATGTTTTCCCTCCCGTCATCGCCAACCGTGGAAACTGGAACGGCAAATACATCTTATCCCAATGCGACGCTTCATGCAAACCTCACGTCCATGGGAGGCAGCACTTTCTGCTATGTATGGTTCGAATACTGGAACGGGGAAAAATATTCTACACCTGTGGAAATTATTAATCATACCGGAGTGTTCAATGCAAGTATCGGCAATATCGACGACGGGGTAACATACCAATACCGGGCGATAGCCGTAGGCGCCAACGGAATGATTTCGTACGGCGAAGCAAATAATTTTTCCATCCCTGCCCTTCAAAATCATGAGCCGTCTGTAACCCCCATAGCCCCCGAAAACAACTCTGTTGTAAACGTGGATGTATCCCTGATGGCAAATGTGTATGACGAAGACGGGGATACAATGAATATTGCTTTCTATCTGAATGGAGATGAGATATACTCCGGCACTGCGGGAAATGGAGTTGTGAGCGTCGCTCCGTCCCTGGCACATGGCAGCAATTATGAATGGTACGTCATTGTCAGCGATGGAAAATGTACGAATACATCCGTTACGTATTATTTCTCAACGGTAGAGAAAACAAAAGTGAATTTCACTCATTCCATTATTTTTGATAATGAAGTAGCTTCTTTCAATGATACGTCTACCGGAAATATAGAGCAATGGATGTGGAACTTCGGTGACGGCAACACAAGTTACGGAAGGAACGTGACGCACACTTACAAAAAAGCCGGTTCCTATATCGTCAATTTGACGGTAACGGACGAATACGGGAACATCGAATACACCGAAAAAAATGTATCGGTATGGCAGCGGGGCGATGCTAACATGGATGGCCATATAAATGCCATGGATATCACAAAAATTGAAAGAATCACAAGCGGTGCCGAGAACGAGCCTGCCTTCCCCAATCCCGCCGATGTTGACGGGGATAACGACATAGATGAAGACGACGTGGCTGCCGTGATAGATATAATTCTGGGATTTTCATGAGAAAAGCAATACTGCTGATAGCTTTAATTCTCATTTTGCCCGCTGTCGCAGCATCGGGAGGAGCGACCGTATCTATTTCCTCACCGTCCGTGGTTCTCGTCGGAAGCGAGTTTTACGTAAATGTCTCGGTCTCTGATATCGAGGATTTCGATTCTGCGGATTATTCAATACGTTATGAACCGTCGCTTTTTGAACTGAAAGGGGTTTACAACGGAAGCGTGGGCGGAAAAAGCATCCCTCTGAATTATTCGGTAAACAACTCTGAAGGAATATGCAGAATAGTTCAGCACATGGGATTGCAGGCAGTAAGCGGCTCCGGTTACCTCTCCAGAGTTAAATTTATATGTATAGGCGAAGGGAAGTCCTATTTGGCATTGGACGGAAATATCAGCGATACGGAAGGGAATGAGATAGATTCGACATGGCTGGGGAAGAATGTGACATCAACATCCACGCTTTTGAAGGTGGAGGCACCTGATGCCGTCGTCGGTGAATTCAATGCATCCATACTGATACGCAATGCCACGGCATTCAGCAGCATAAACATGACTCTTTCTTATGACGACAGCCTTCTTTACGTAAAAGGAATCGGGGACGGTCATATCGGCGATAATAGCGTGAACGTATCATACAGAGCGATAGACGGAAGCATCAAGATTGCAGGACTGCTATCCGGGACTTCAACCAATAAAGACGGCTGCATAGCAAACATAACATTCATGCCAAGAGGTGAAGGAATTGCGTTCCTCAACATATCGGATGTAACCATAAGCAACGCTTCGTGCTCCCTCGTAACCGCATTCGTAGAAAATAAAAGTTTGCTGGTGGAATCTACGGCAAGCCCACCCGTAGCGAATTTTTCATGGACACCAGAGCAACCGAGTGACATTGACATCATAAATTTCAACGCAAGTTCGAGTTATGATTCCGACGGCTTCATTACCAACTACACATGGAACTTCGGAGACGGGAACACAAGTTACGGAAGAAATGTGACACATACATATGCCGACAACGGAAATTATACAATTGCGCTTACCGTTACGGACAACGACGGCCTGACAAACGTTACAACTATAAACATGACTGTCGAAAATGTCCCTCCTGTGGCAAATTTCACCTTTACGCCGTCGAATCCAAAAGCAGGAGATGAAATTCATTTTACCGATAAAAGCAACGATTCCGACGGCTTCATTACCAACTACACATGGGACTTTGGTGACGGGAACACAAGTTACGGAAGGAATGTGACACATACATATGCCGACAACGGAAATTATACAATTGCGCTCACAGTTACTGACAACGACGGCCTGACAAACGTTACAACCATAAACATGACTGTCGAAAATGTCCCTCCTGTGGCAAATTTCACCTTTACGCCGT
>CAZQQE010000006.1:8802-8904 GCA_964595325.1 uncultured Thermoplasmatales archaeon
CGAATCCGAAAGCAGGAGATGAAATTCATTTTACCGATAGAAGCAACGATTCCGACGGCTTCATTACCAACTACACATGGAACTTCGGAGACGGGAACACAA
>CAZQQE010000006.1:9004-19917 GCA_964595325.1 uncultured Thermoplasmatales archaeon
CATATGCCGACAACGGAAATTATACAATTGCGCTTACCGTTACGGACAACGACGGAGCAACCGGCAGTGTTGAAAAAGAGATAATCTTTTCGGTCAATCATCCCCCGTATGCGCCGTCAAACCCGTTCCCATCGAACGGGGCAACAGGTGTGATTATTACCCCGACGCTTACATGGCAATGCGACGATATCGACGGAGATTCGATAAAATATGACGTTTACTTCGGGACAACGGCCAGCCCTTCGAAAGTGGGAAGCAATGTGACATCGCCCTCATACAACCCCGGAGTACTATCCTTCCGGACCATGTACTACTGGAAAATTGTTTCATGGGATTCTCACGGTGCCAGAAATGCCAGCGAGATATGGCATTTCACGACAAAGGCAAACAGCCCGCCGGCGAAGCCGAGCATAAACGGACCGTCGTCAGGTAATACCGGCTCGTTGCTCACATTCCGTGCCTCATCAACAGACCCGGATGGAGACAAAATAAAATACGGCTTTGACTGGAACGGCGACGGCATTGTGGACGTATGGTCTTCTTTGTTCAACTCCGGCCAGACGGCAGACATCAGCCATTCATGGAGTAACGAGGGAACATTTCATGTAAGGGCGAAAGCGCAGGATGAGCACGGAGCGGAAAGCGGATGGTCAGATGAAAAGACAGTTGTCATTCAGCCGTATTCCCCGCCCCCCCGGCCGCTCCCGCCTGCCGCCGGCTTCTCTTTTTCAATTGACAACCTTACTGTTTCCTTCAAAGATGAAAGCAGCGACTCTGACGGGTATATAGTTAACTGGACATGGAACTTCGGAGACGGGAACACAAGTTATGAAAAAAATCCCTGGCATGTGTATTCGTCCTACGGAAATTATACAGTAAAGCTTATCGTTACCGACAATGACGGACTGACAGATAAGATTGACAAAAAAATAGTCATTCAGTCACCTGCACCGCCAAAAAGGCCTGATGTGGTAATAGAGACAATATCCATGCTGCCGCCTTCCCCGCATGAAGGAGATTTGATAACATTCACGATAAAAATCGTGAATGAAGGGAACGGTGATTCAAATGATTCGACCATTACCTATTCCATGGACGGTAAAAAACTGAATTCTTCCTCTTTTGCTCTTCCGGCAGGAGAAAGTATTGTAAAAACGTTCAGTATAAATGCATCCGACGGCGACCATCTGTTCAAAGCGACCGTAAGTTACGGAAGCAATGAAAACGAGAAGTCGCTGAGTTTTCACGTTTCGGCCCAAAAACCAAGCGGTTTTCCGATATGGATTGTTGGTGTATTGATTGCAGTGCTTGCTGTTCCCGCTGCATATTTCATATTTAAAAAGGTGAGAAAATGAAATTTATCGTAAATTTATTTAATGATGGGTGGTTGTACCTATGATGAATAGGAATAATAACGCCCAGGTGGGTGTGGTTGTTGCAATACTCATGGTGTCTCTTCTTGTAGCAGTTATGGTCCTGATTCAGGTGCACTACGTTCCAGCCTGGATGAAAGAAAAAGAGGCAAACCATATGGATGCGGTTGCAGACCAATTTTCAAATCTCAAGGCATCAGTAGATCTGCAGGCAATGTCGCAGATTGACGCACCGATATCGCACTCCATTACATTGGGAAGCAAGGAATTGCCATTTTTTGTCTCGTCACGGGCATTTGGTTCATTCAATATTCTCTCCACTACAAGCAGCGACTTCAGCATTTCTATCACATTGCAAGCAGGAATGAAAGAAAATTTCCACCGGCAATCAATGCAACCGCCGGATTCGGTCAGCTATGTGAGCAGCATATCCGGATTTGAACTTGTTATTGATACGCTCAAAAACGGTGATGTATTCAATGTTACGTTGAATGACGAGAGCGATAATACCATAGAAGTCAATGTGTTAGACGATGGTGCCAGCACCTTCAGAATAAACCTTAAGACCGTAAACAACACCAATATTTTATTCAATCAGACGATTGCCTCCGGCATTCCATCCCAGGAGCAATTCAGGATAAATCTTCTTAACCCAGACTACAAATTTGCCACCGATGTCCTTCCGTATGTGACAACGCCTTTCAATCTGTCAGTCGGTGCCTCAAATCCCGATGACGGAAATTTCTCAATTAAATGCTACAAATATGACAGCACGGCAGCAAATCCGACCTATAATCTCGGAACCATGAGTTACCAATCCAACAACGCCTACTTTGTTGACCAGACCTACGTTTACGAAGGGGGGGCTGTCATACTCAAACAGCATGACGGGCAGGCAATAATATCTCCTCCTTTTTTCGATATTATAAATTATACCACAAGACATGTCATAAATATGTCAATAGTGAATATAATCGGCATGGCAGGTAAAACAAGTGCAAGCGGTTACGGGACATATTCGATAAGGACTAATTATTCCGGTTACACTGATTACAAAGCCATAGCAAAAAGTGTTACCATCCGTATCAACACGGATTACCCCTCTGCATGGTACAGATATCTGAACAGCACAATAAGGAATTCTGGCATAACAAATTATTCAATAACGCCTGTGAATGAAAGCAGCAATTATGTTTCTATTTCCACGGAGGGCCCCCTAAATGGCAGTTCACATGACATATACCTTTCAATTAAAAAAATAGACATATACGCTCAGGTAGGTCCCGGGTGGGTCACTTAAATTTCGGTTTCATTGACAGGTGTTTTCTTTTTCAATGGTATTTTGCTCGCTGCTTTTTCAGAGTCCAGATCAACTTTGCTTATCACGGAAGGCTGAAGCGATTCCAGTTTTTTTATCAGTTTCTTCTTTCCTTTACCCACCAGAGCGTTATCCAGCACATCCTTCAACGTTTCCACGGGGATTATTTCTATTTTGCCCTTGTATTTATCCTCTATAAGGACGTCCTGCATGTTCGCTTTCGGTATGAGAACTTTTTTAAGTCCCGCTTTTGCCGCCGCCTCTATCTTGGCGGTGACGCCACCTATCGGCAATACCGCACCGTGGACGCTCAATGAGCCCGTCATAGCCATCTCCTGAGACAACGGAACGTTTTCCATGGCGGATATGACAGCTGTCGCAACGGCAATCGAAGCGGAGTCTCCTTCCACCCCTTCATACGTGCCGACAAACTGGATATGGATATCCCTTCTTGAGATGTCTTTTCCCATATATTTTTTCAGTATGGCAGAAACATTCTGCACGGCTTCTTTTGCTATCTCTCCCAGTTTGCCCGTCGCGATTATCTTGCCCTCGGACTTTGAGCCCGCCGGCGTAACCTCCGCCACTATGGGGAGTATGAGCCCGGAAAATTCGCTCATTGACGGGTCTGCAGACATCACCGCAAGACCGTTAACCGTTCCCACCTCCGCTCCGCTTGTTTTGAATGATTGATATGCTTTTCTCATTTTCAGATATCTGTCTGCAACCTGCTGTTCGAGCGAGCGGGCTATATCCTTCGCCCTTATCACATACTCTGCGGTTACAATATCCTTGTTTTCGCTCACCGCAAGGTCACCCGCAACGCGCACGAGACCTCCGAGCTCTCTGAGCCGCAGGGAAAGCTTGCCCTTCTGCCCCGCCCTGCGCTGTGCCTCCCTTATGATTTCGGTTATCGCCCCTTTGTCAAAGTGAGGTATTTTTTTGTCTTTGGACACTTCCTGAGCGACAAATCGTATGAGTTTCTCCCTGTTCTCCTCGTTGTCATCCATGTTGTTGTTCATGTATATCTCATAGCCGTATCCCCTTATCCGGCTTCTCAATGCAGGGTGCATACCCGCCACGGCATCAAGATTTCCGGCACAGACAAGAATAAAGTCGCACGGCACATCCTCTGTCTTCACCATTGCTCCGGAACTCCTTTCGGACTGCCCGGTTATCTGGAATTTCTTCTCCTGAATTGCGGTCAGCAAATGCTGCTGCGACGGCAGGCTCAATGTGTTTATTTCATCAACGTAAAGCACTCCTTTGTGCGCCTTGTGTATCGCCCCTGCCTCGACCCTCAAATGTGCGGGCGTCTCGAGACCGCCGGCCTGAAACGGGTCATGGCGGACGTCCCCCAGCAGGGCGCCGGAGTGGGCGGCGGTGGCGTCGACGAACGGGGGGGAGTCTCCTTTGTTATGGGATACAAGCAATTTGGGTATCTCCTTCTCCTCCTTCCTCTGTATCATCCCGCCCCTCATCCCTATAAGATAAATCATGGCTGCTGCAATGATTCCGAACAATGCAATGGTCAAATCGGCCATCATTACCGCCCCCAGAATAGAACCCCCGACTATCAAAGCAAGTATGGTCGCCATCATCTGGGACTGCTGCTGTTCCCTTTTCCTTGCCTCCGTCCTCAATGATTCTACGATTTCCTTTCCCTTTCCCGCCGGCACAACACGGACATGGGGCATGTTCGGGTCGTCCTCATTGGGGTAAATAAGTATATCCTGAAGTTCCTCCTTAGGAAGAAATTCGGTCATCGCCCTGGCTATCATGGATTTTCCTGTTCCCGGGTCGCCTATAAGCATGACATGCCTTTTCTGCCGGGCAGCCTGCCTCACAACATCCACGGCGGGATCCTGCCCTATAACCTGATCCATAAGGAGTTCCGGTATTTTCACATCATCCGTTGTATTAAGCTTCCTCGTTTTCATCCACTTCTCTATCGGAGCGATTTTCTTTTCCTTCTTTTTCACGTATTGAGACAAGTACTCCTTTTATATAATATTTTTGTCGGCAGAGAAGGGGCGCGCCAGAGCAAAGATGAGAAAGCCATAAATATACAAATTATGATTTCCAGTTATGAAAAAACTGGTGATATTATTGGCATTTTTGATGCTGTTGCCGGTTGTAACGGCATCAGATTTCGAATTTCAGGTGAACGACCCGCAGGGAGATGTTGGAAATGCAGATTTTGACATAGTGAGTGCATGGACAACCGTGGAAGGAAGCAACCTTGCAGTTCATATCAAAGTTGCAGGAAAAATAGACAATGCATACAGTTACAATTTTGAATTCAACGACGGAAGCGATGATGTCGGGGCAGTCTATTCTAATGGGATAGGGTACTACTCCGGGTCTTCATCCGCAGGTCAGGCGACAGTATCAATAAGTGGTGATACTATTACCATTGAGATTCCTTACGGTGTGGTTTCTTCTCTCAATGCAGATACTCTTCAATTTAGAGTATTTGCAGGCGATACCAGCACAAATACATGGGATTACACTTCATTTGTTGGGGGCGGCGGAGGGGGCAGTGGTGGAAGCGGCGGAGGAAACTCCACGGATGACCCGACAAAGGGCGGAGCAACTGATAACAGTATAAACGTAGAGATAACGGATGTGGAATACAAACTGGATAAATCCAGCACAAGCGTCGTAAGCGGTACCATAGGCGGTCATGTACTGGTCAAGGGTACAACAAACGGCGCCGACCATGTTTCGCTGTCCTTCGTTGTCTATTACAAAAACGGAACGTATGACTATGGAAGCTGGATAACGGGACCATCGGAATTTCACCAGAACGCAGGGGAATACTTCATTGACGAGTTCTTCAATTCCACTGATGGAAACTGGAACAAATGGAAGTTTGACATAAACGGAACGTATCCGATGTCAAATTATAACTGGGCTTACGATATGTTCAAAAGTGAAAGCGAAGTGAGCAAGGTTGTTGTGTATGCCAGAGCATTCAAAGATGCACAGGAAACGGAATGGAATCAGGCAAGCTACGAAACGAATCCGTCAATCACGACCGAAGGGGTGTCCTATAACACGGGGGAGACGGGCGGCGGCGGGGGCGGCAATGGAGGCAACAATACCGGCGGAGGGCACAGCAAGACCCCCGGCTTTGAAACGGCATTTGCCATTGCTGCTATAATATCGCTGGCAGTGGTGGAGAAAAAAAGAAGAAAATAGGAATATTCTCTCTGCCCAACCAGACCCAAGGTCTGGCTTTCTTTAAAGAGCGGAAGGCATGGAGAATTCCGAAGAGTTTTTACCAGCATATCTGCCTATAGCGCCGGTTTTGCTAGCAGGTATCATCCATAAGAAAAAGTTTATAGGCGGTATTTCATTACTCTGTTGGTCTGACATGTTTTATGTTGGGTTACACAATAAACAGGCAGGAAAGGTGAATTTATGGCTAAACGGATATTGATTGTGGAGGACGAGGAGGATATGCAGGATTTGATGAAAATTTATATCAAGAAGTCAGGACTCAACGTGGAAATATATTCGGCGTTCATGGGGGAGGAGGGGGTGGAGATGTATGAGAAAATGATGAAAGAAGGGAAAAAACCGGATTTGGTCATCATGGATTTGAGACTCCCGGGCATTGACGGCGCGGAAGCCACGGAGCAGATAATGAAGCTCGACAGCAAGGCAAATGTGTACGGATTCACCGCCTTTTTTGACACGAAATGGTCGGACCGGCTTATGAATGCAGGTGCAAAAGGAGTGATACCCCGCCCCATAGGTTTCAGCGGGCTTGTAGAGGAGTTGAAAAAAATTCTCGAATAAGAGGCTAAGGGGCAAGGAATAAAAATTTAAGCAGGGGCTAAATACACCATCATGAAGGTCGTTATCATAGGATGCGGCGCCGCAGGGGCGACGGCTGCCCAGTTCGCAAGAAAAAATGACAGGAAGGCGGAGATAAAAATTTTTGAAAAAGGTGGCTATCCGGAGTATTCCAAATGCGCCCTACCCTTTGTCATATCTGGCAAGCTTTCTCCAGAGTCGGTTATAGAGTTCAGCGAGGACTGGTTCAGAAAGGCAGATATTGACCTTCATCTCAACACCGCCGTATCCTCCGTGGATTTCGATGCCCGAGTCGTCGAGACTTCTGAAGGAATCGAGGAATACGATGCGCTTATAATCGCCACCGGAGCTTCCCCCTCTTCGCCCGTAAATTTCGAGGGGAAAACATATTTCCTGCGCACTCTTGACGATGCAATTGCCATAAGGGAAGCGGCTAAGAAAGCAGAAAATGCCATAATCATAGGGGCAGGGCTTATAGGGCTCGAGGCGGCGGAGGCACTGTCTTTGATGGGAGTAAAGGTTACCGTAGTCGAATTTTTGCCGGATTTACTTCTCACCATGGTCGACAGTGATGTCGCCCGCATTGTAAGAGAAAAAATAAGCGATAAAATAGAAGGCAAAGTTAACATGCTTTTCAATCACAGGGTAACTTCAATAAAGGAAGGCAAAGATGGTAGAATGGAGGTGGAGATTGCAGCAGCAGACGCATCCGAAAACAGGGAAGTTCTTCACGGAGATTTCGTCATAATTGCTGCGGGAAACAAAGCAAACGCAGAGATTGCAGGGCAACTGGCAGAAAACGGGATGATAAAAGTGGATGAGAGATGCGAAACATCCGTCAAAAACGTATATGCCGTAGGAGACTGCACTCGATACAGAGACATTCTCGGCAATGCCGTTCAGATCGGGCTGGGAAGCGTTGCTGTCCGGCAGGGAATGGTTGCAGGGGCAAATGCCGTCGGCGGCGACAAAAAAATGCAGCCGCTTGTAAATGCCCGTACAACGAAAATTTTCGGAGTGGAGGTCGCCGCCGCCGGCCCCCCCGGCAGGCAGATTGACGGCATATCAGGCAAGTTCAAAGGAAGCACGCTGCCGGAATACATGGAAGGGGAGGAAATTTTCATCAAGGTTCATGCCGACAAAAAAGGGCGCATAATCGGGGCGCAGGCGGTCGGTCCGGAGGCAACACAGCGCATTAACAAATTTTCGCTTGCAATCCAGTACGGGCTGAGTCTACAACAGATTATGGAAGCCGAGACCGCATATGCTCCTGCGCTTGCGCCAGTTATCGATGCGTCCTCCATCGCCTGCGAGATTGCGAACAGAAGGGTAAAATGAACGGCATGAAAGAACTGTTTCCGGGAGTTTATTCGGCGAACGGAAGACTCTACACCCTGAATCTTGTGCCGGGGGAAAGGGTCTACAACGAACATCTGATGCAACATGAGGGTAGAGAATATCGTTCATGGAATCCCTACAAAAGCAAGATGGCGGCAGCCGTTTTAAAAGGGCTGAAGGAAATGCCCGTCGGCAGGGAAAGCAACGTCCTGTACCTCGGGGCTGCAAACGGAACCACGGTATCTCATATCTCGGACATAGCGGTGGACGGCACCATTTATGCGGTCGAGATATCAATCAGGGCTATGAGCGACCTTGTAAAAGTCTGCAATGTCCGCCCGAATATCGTTCCCATACTTGCAGATGCCAACAAACCCGAAAAATACAGGACGATGGTAGGCGTCGTCGACATCATCTATCAGGACATATCCCAGAGGGATCAGACGGGCATATTCTTAAAAAATATGGAAAGGTTCGGGGCGGACAGGGGCATGCTCATGGTAAAGGCAAGAAGCATAGATGTTTCAATGCCGCCCCGCAAAGTGTTTGAAAAAGTAAAGAAGGATATTGGGAAAGCATTTCATATAAAAGAAGCCGTCAATCTTTCCCCTTATTCCAGAGACCACATGGCAATTTCGGTGGTGAAGAAATAACATTCGCAACATTACATTATTGTCCAGACTTTCATCCCGTCGCTTGTATGCCACAACTTTTATCGTATGGGTGAACGGGGCTGCATTATCACATTCCCATGAGAACGGCATTTCATAATCTGTTTTTGCCAGCGCATCATCGACGTAAAACTCCACTTTGCTGATGCCGGAGCATCGTTGGCGTACACCCCAACTGTTATACCTCCGATAATCCTCGTCTTGAACGGCAGCATTACCTCAGATATTTTGTGGCAAGTCCGAGAAGCGCCGGTCTTTTTATCATCTTCTTTACGAAGAACGAGAATTTTGCCTGCGTCAGCTGGAATATGTCCTCGCCTTCAAGAATGTCTGCCAGCAGTTCGAAGTCCTTGTCCTCCAGTTTCTCAAGAAAACTCCTGAGTTTCATAAGTTTGTTCGTGACTTCCTCATATTCCTTATTCCACATTTTTTCGTATTCGGCAAGCCTTTCCTTGGAAAGGTCTTTCTCTTTCATGGCCTGCCCTGCAACCTCCGCCGCCATCATCGACGAATGCATCGCCCTTACAATGCCCCCGCCGTGTATCGGGTTCACAAGTTGTGCAGCATCGCCTACAAGCATCACTCCGTCGGCTGCCATCCCCGTGAAATGCGCTACAGGAACGCCCCCGCTGTTGATTTCTATGGGGCTTGCATGAGCAAAAATGTCATCGTGCTCGGCCACGAACTTTTTAAGATAATCGTAAGCCCTCATCTTTGCCCCTTTCTCAAGTATGCCAAGGCCCACATTGGCGGAAAACGCTTTCGGAAAAATCCATGCATAACCAAGAGGTGCAACATCCCGCCCGAAAAAGAGATGGATGTAATTCTCATCCGCATTCACTCCCGCCATCTCAAACTGCATGCCGGAGTGGTAATCGGTAAGGCGGTTCAGCGTTTTCAGCCCTGCCCACCTCCCCACCTTGGATTCGACGCCGTCCGCACCTATAACGAGCTTTGCCCTTATCTCGTCGTCCCCGTCAAGGCTTTTTATTTTTATCCGCCATTCCCCGTTCTCCCTCTCCATTTTCATTGCCTGGGTTTTCATCATGTAGCGTGCCCCTTCCTTTATCGCATCGCTTGCAAGGGCTTTTTCAAAAACTTTCCTTTCCAGCACATAACCATCCATATCATGTCCTTCCATAACCACTTTCTTCCCGGAAGGCGCATATAGAGCCGCCCCTTTTATGACCCTTGAAATGCCCAGTTTGTTAATCTCTATTCCGAGCTTTTCCAGACCGTGTTTGGAAATACCTTCGGCGCATCTCTTCGGTGCCCCTATTTCCTGCCTCTTTTCGATGACAAGCGTTTCTATTCCTCTCGATGCCAGCTCCTTCGCTGCCATGCTCCCCGCCGGCCCCGCCCCGATGACAAGACATTCAGTATTCATTTTTTCACCTCCAGAGCCCCTACAGGGCAGAATTTGACGCATATCCCGCAGTCATTGCATGCCTCCGATACCGTAAGCATGGTTTCATTCAAAGTTAATGCATTAGCAGGGCACACGCCGACGCAACCCCCGCAGTACATACATCTGTCTCTATCTATCGTTATCATGTTTTCCCTCGGATGCTTTCCTAATTGAAAAGGGATATTTAAAATTAGGGCATTCTTTCAGATAATTTCATTATGCCTTCTACGGTGCCCATGCTCCTTGTTGTGACATAAAATTTCTTCCCGAATTTTTTCTCAAGGGCATCCTCTATAATTTTCCCGGCAGATGCATAGAGCATTCCTTCCTTCTCGAATATTATGTTGTCGTTACCGTACATGCCAACTATTCTGAAGGATTCCGTATCTCTCAGACATCCCAGTATTTCCTCTTTCGTATAATTCTTGCTGCCGAACATGCTCATGCCGCGTATGAATGCTATACCTCTTTCCATGTGACCGTATGCAGTCAAGACTCTTAAAAATTTCAGGAAATCTTTACCTCGGATATGACAACGTGAGGAGGAGTGTCAACATTCTCGCTTTTCTTTATTTCTTTCACCTCTTTCACCACCACCTCCACGCCGTCTCCGAATTTTTGCTGGTATTTCTCTTTCAGCAGGCGGAATATCTCATCCACACCCGGTCCCACATCCCTCAAAGTTTCGTCTATGACGAGATGTATCTCGACTTTGTCCATGCTTTTCTGTATTATCTGGAATTGCTGTATTTTATCCGTTCCGAGTTCGTGCATGACCTTGCCCGGAATGCCTGTTATGGACGAAGGCGGTATTATCCTCCCGTCCTCCAGCACTATCGAGTCCACCTTTCTTCCTCCGACTATGCCGAGCAGGTGCGTATGGATTCCGCAGTCACATTCCCTTTCCAGAGGAATTATAAAATCGTTCATGCCCGTGTAGCGTATCACGGGCGTTCCTCTGCCGTAGAGCTTCGTCACAA